>NZ_QTYG01000073.1:0-8561 GCF_003462045.1 Ruminococcus sp. AM31-15AC
GCGGAACGTATTCCAAATTGCCATATATTATTTCCATTTCTCTTTTGGTATAATGTTGCGACCTGACTATATACCAAAAATCATCAAGATCGATCAAGTTTTACACCCTCTTTTTTTATTTAATGCAATACTATATTATATCATACTTTCTAAAAAAGTTTACATTTATCAACACGGAAGTTGAAATAGCCGATGTAAGAAATGAGTAATTTATCTGTCAGAATAGACAAAGGGGAGGGCGAGAAAGCTTGTGGCGTGGGGGTCGTGGTATAGCTGAGATGTTGTGGGGGTGGACGGGCGAATGTTGCTCGCCACTACAGATAAATTGCAGTCATGAGAAATTGTAGGGGCTGGAGTCCTCGACAGCCCCTTTATCTTGGGTATTTATTTTATGAGCTGTACAGTTATTTGGACTGTGCAGCTTTTTATGTGTGAGGGGTGTGAAAATTGGGGCGGCGGTATTGAAATTATTATTTTGTTGTGATATAATTGTACTAACTAGAACTGTGTAAATTCGGGAAGGATCTTTATGAGTATAAACAGCAATGAGGGCAATGATTTTTGCAACAGATATAATGCGGTGCTGAAAAGCGATAAGAAAAAAATGATCGCTGCGGCTGCAGCTTGCACTATCGTTATGGGAGCAGGCTTTGGCGGATATTTATACTACGGCGCTTATTATGCTTCGGGCTGGCACACCCATGACGGCTCGACTTATTATATTGTCAAGGAGACTGGCGAAAAGGCGCTTGGCTATCAGATAATAGACAACACCTGCTATCTTTTTGACGACAAGGGAAACGCTATGGCTGACGGCTGGCATAAGTATCGTGGGGACACTTACTATGTCAAAGACGGCGTTGTTCAGCGTGGAAAATTGAAAATAAAGGGAGAGGAATACTATTTCTCTGAGGAGTCTGGCATTTTCAGGACGGGTCTTTGCGAGATAAACGGCGGTGAATACTACTTTGACGATCACGGCTTCCCTGACACGGGTTTTGACAGCGACGGCGGTTATTACTATGACGAGAGCGGCAAGCGTGTGACAGGCTGGGCAAAGATAAACAATGTTCAGTATTATTTTCTCAAGAGCGGTGAGATGGCTAAGGGCTTTGTTGAGATAGAGGGCAAGATATACTATTTTGATGATGACGACGGTCACATGGCCACAGGCTGGCAGGATATTGACGGAAAGAAGTATTATTTTTCTGAGAGTGGTGCTGTTCACAAGGGCTGGATGGAGCTTGAAAAGAAGTATTATTATTCTGATGAAGCTACAGGGGCTTGCGCTCAGGGCTTTGCGGAGATAGACGGTGAGAGCTATTATTTCAATGATAGCTGTGAAATGGTCAAGGGCTGGATAACAATTGACAAGAACAGATATCATTTTGCCGGTGACGGTAAAATGACTAAGGCTGGTATGAAGAACCGCCTGAGAAGTATTATTTCAAGGGCGACGGCTCGGCAGGCAAGGGCTTTACCAAGATCAAGGACAAGTATTATTACTTTGATAAGAAAAATCGCCTCCTCTCCGGCTGGAACGAGATAGGCGGAAATGTTTATTACTTCGGCAGAGGCGGTGTTGTGGCTGACGGCTGGGAGGATATTGACGAAGATACTTACTATTTTGATAAAAAGACCCATGTGGCAGCGACAGGCTGGACGAATACGGATCAGTACACTGATGATGAGAAAAAGAAAATAAAAGAGTTCAAATCCAATGTTTCAAAGCTTGTGAAGTTTGAGAAGGACGATTACAAAAAGGACGAGAAGCCTGACGAAAAAGAGACCCAAAAGCTTGAGGAGCTTGCGGACAAATTCGGTGAAAAGACATTCAATGCTTATGACAGAAAGGTTTATGAAAAGTTCGGAGGTGCGGTGTTCTATCAGTATTATTTCTACTCTGATCACACCCTTTGCACTGGATTTCATAAAATAAACGGCTATTACTTCTACTTTGATGAAGAAACCGGCAAGAAGGCTACGGGCTGGAAGACAATTGACGGAAAGAGATATTATTTTGGTCTGACAGGTGCGGCGGCTGTTGGCGAATTTGAGGAGGGCGAGGACAAAAAATACACCTTCTCAAACGAGGGCGTGCTTGCAGACGGAATCGTTAAGATAGACGCTGAATGGAAGTTCAAGAAAGAGGACGGCTCTTGGGCTAAGTCGGAGTTTGTTACTTCAAAGGGAGAAACCTACTATATTGGTGAGGACGAGGCTGCACTTACAGGTTGGCACACTATTGAAGACAAGCTGTATCATTTTGACAATGACGGCAAGCTTTCAAAGGGGCTGTTCAGTGACGATTCAGGGCTTTACTACATTGACAAGAACGGCGCTCAGAAAGACAAGTGGGTAACGGCCGGTGACAAGACCTATTATTTTGACGGCGATGGCAAGGCAGTTTCAGGCTGGAGAGAAATAGACGGAACGGACTTTTATTTTGACAGCGATCATGTTTTGCAGAATGAATGGACAACTATTGACGGAAAGAAATATTTCCTGCAGAATGGTGTTGCGTTGAGAGGTCCTGTGTACATTGACGACAAGTATTACAACTTCGGTGAGGACGGATATCTGAAATCCGGCTGGGTAAGCTGGCGTGGGCAGAAGTTCTACAACAACAAGAACGGCACTGTTGTGACAGGTTGGAAGAAGATAGGCGGAAAGCGATATTATTTCAATGATTATGGCATGATGCTTATAAACACTACTGTTGACGGATATAACATTAACAATGACGGAGTTGCGCATAAGGCAAAGTAGCAATAAAAAGGACTGCTGTGGTTTAAGACAGCAGTCCTTTTGGTTTTGTATCAAATTTTTTCAAGCAGGCAGACCGCTGTGGCGGATATGCCTAGTCCCTCGCCTGTGAAGCCTAGTTTTTCTTCGGTGGTGGCTTTAACTGATATTTGTGAAATATCGCAGCCGCAGGTTTCTGCTATACGCTCCCGCATGGAGGTGATATATGTGGCAAACTTCGGCTTCTGTGCGCAGATAGTGGAGTCTATATTGCCTATTTTCCAGCCTTTTTCGGTCATAACGCTTATGACTTTTTCCATGAGCTTCATACTGTCTGCACCCTCATAGTTGGGGTCATTATCAGGAAAAAGCTTGCCGATATCGCCCAGTGCCAATGCACCAAGTATGGAATCCATTATGGCGTGGGCAAGGACGTCTGCATCGGAATGTCCTAAAAGTCCCTTTTCATATGGTATATCCACGCCGCCGAGAATGAGCTTTCTGCCCTCGGTCAGTCTGTGGACGTCATAGCCGTGTCCTATACGCATTTTTGTTCCTCCTGTCCTAAAAATCGTACTGTTATATTTCCTCGTAGTTACCTAAAAATTTGAAATATGAAAGCTCTGAATTAAGCTCGCTCATGAGCTTTGCCACGTCCGGAGAGGTTATTGCTCCCTCAAAATCGAGATAGAAAACAACGTCAAAATCGGTGTTTGCGATAGGGCGGCTCTCTATCATGGAAAGGTTAAGACCTGCCACGGAGAATTTGGTGAGAAGTCTGTAAAGTGCAGATGAGGTATGTGGCAGTGCCAAGGACACTGACACGATGTCAGCAGTTTCCGAGCAGAGAGTTTCTTTCGAGATGAGAATGAATTTAGTGTAATTCTCGGCGGCGTTGGCTATATTATGCCTGAGTATCTCAAGACCGTTCTGCTGTGCGCAGGCTTCTGAGCAGATAGCGGCATAAGGTTCATTGCTCTCTTTTATGTAGCACGCCGCAAGGGCAGTATTTGCGTATTTATGGCTTTTAAGTCCGTTCTGAGAAAGAAATTCAGAACACTGGCTGAGCGCCTGCTCGTGAGAATAGACTATTTTGATATTCTCAAAGCGTGTGCCTTTTTTTACGGCAAGGCAGTGGGAGATCTTTACCTTAGTTGCTGCGCATATCTTGAAGTTATGCTTTTTCATAAGCTCATAGGTCTGACCAACTGAGCCTGCGGTGGAATTTGCTATGGGAAGTATACCAAAATCCGCTGAGCCGTTTTCAACTGATGAAAAAACGTCCTCAAAATCTTCAAAGAACATTGGCTCAAAGTCGCTGAATATCTGCTTGCAGGCTATATGTGAATATGAGCCTGTGGTACCCGGTACAGCGACTTTTTTATGACCTGTCAAGTCCAAATTTTTGTACTCTATCTTATCTGAGTCTGCAAAAAACTCCTGATACTGACGGCACTTTGAAATATCCATGATGTTTTGGAAGAACACTCTTGACGCACTTTCCAAGCCCTTTGGTGAGCTTTCTGTTACATGGTCAAGTATCTCGTTTTCACGCTTGCTCTGAAAAACAGGCATATTGTTTGCTATCTTATATTCAGCCACCTTGAAGCTTATCTGCATACGCTTATTGAAAAGCTCCTGAAGTTGGCTGTCTATATCGTTTATTTCATTTCTTAATTCCTGAAGATCCATTTTTACGCTCCTTAACAGACAGAATGATATTATTTTACCATATTTTCTGCCTTTATTCAAGAACTATTTTGTTAATTAAGGCTTTATCGAGTTTGGAAAATGGGATAACGGGCAGAGGGGTGATTTCGGTCTGGATGAGTATTTTTTCGAGCCAAACCATATGGTAGCACTTGTTGAACTTAAAGGCACATCTATGGAACGTACCTATTATAGTATAGCCCATTTTTTCATGGAACTTTACGCTGTTAAAAGTGAGATACTCGTCTTCTTTTTCGGGATAGGCGACGCAGGCATAGAGGTTTGTTATATGCTGTGCCGCAAGGAGCTTTTCAAGGGCGGCGTAGAGTTTTGCACCTATGCCTTTGCGGTGAAGTCCTTTTTTTACATAAACTGTGACTTCAACCGACCAATTATAGGCGGCTCTGTTTTTGAAAACGCCTGCATAGGCGTAGCCTGCTATTTTGCCGTTTTCTACTGCGGCTATGTAGGGATAATTTGCGGATATGCGGCGGATCCGGTCGGAAAACTCCTCCACAGAGGGGACGTTATACTCGAATGTTATGGCGGTGTCTTCAACGTAGGGACGGTATATTTCAAGAAGCTCGTGAGCGTCCTTCTCGGTAACTGTTATTATTGTCATAGCGTTCTCCTTATAGTACCATTAATACTGTGCCTGCAGTGATAAGCACTGCACCTATGGCTGATTTTACTGTGAAGTCCTCATGGAGAAATATCACTGCAAGGATAAGGGTGATGACAACGCTGAGCTTGTCTATGGGGGCGACCTTTGAAACGCTGCCCATTTGGATAGCCTTATAATAGCATAGCCACGAAGCGCCTGTTGCAAGTCCTGAAAGGATAAGGAATACCCAGCTTTTTCTGCCTATAGAGCCTATGCCGCTTTGTGTGTGGGTGATGAACACCATGAGCCATGCCATAGCAAGCACAACGCAGGTACGCAGTGCGGTGGCAAGATTTGAGTTTACTCCTTCAATGCCGACCTTTGCAAGGACAGAGGTGAGCGCTGCGAAAACAGCGGAGAGAAGCGCAAACACGAACCACATAATACCACTTTCTTTCGTGAAAAATTGTTTGCTCATGCTTTATTATAGCACCTAAAGGTGCTTTTTGCAATAGAATGAGCGGCAGGACGTGATATTTTACATCAGACCTGCCACTTATGCTTAGTTATTTGCGGCAAATATTTTTATTGTTCGTGAAAGTGCTGTTACCTGCTGAGGGGTACTGAATGCAGAGGGTGAGAAACGCACTGTGCCTTGCTCTATTGTGCCGAGGGTGGTATGGGTGACGGCGGCACATTGCAGTCCGCCACGGAGGGCGAAGCCTTTTTCGCTGAGATAGGAGGTGATCTCAGCGGAAGGGATATCTCCGATGTTAAATGAAAGTATGGGGACTTTCTTTTGGTCTGCTTCATAGAACTTTATTTTGTCTATGTCTGAAAGCTGTTCGTAGAGCTGTTTGCAGAGTTTTTTTTCGTGGGCTTTTATTACGGCAGGGGTCTTTTGGCGGACGAACTTCAGTCCCTCTCCAAGACCGATTATGCCACTGTGTTAATTGTGCCGCTTTCAAGCTTTTCGGGGAGAAAAGGAGTCTGTTCAAGCAGGGCGGAGGTCGCACCTGTGCCACCCTCGATTATGGTAGACAGAGAATACTCGCCGTCTGAGATAAGAAGCCCTGTGCCTGTTGGTCCGTAGAGGGCTTTGTGACCTGCGGCACAGAGAAAGTTGAAGCCGTCTGAGAGAGAAAGCTCCACAAGACCACAGGCTTGTGCGCCGTCGGCTATAAAGCATATGCCGTTGGCTTTGCAAAGGGCGGCTAATTCACGGTATGGCATGAGCCTGCCTGTGACGTTTGAAGCCACAGTACAACAGATACACTTAGTTTCGGGGGTTATAAGGCGGCGGAAGTTTTCCACTGTTTCGCTGTCTGTTTTCCCTGTTCGGGCAATAGAATATTTCACGCCTCTTGTTTTTGAAAGGGCATAGACGGGTCTTGCTACTGCGTTATGCTCGTGGTCTGAGATTATCATATGACCACCGTACTGCATGACACCTTTTATCGCCATGTTAAGGGCATGGGTACAGTTGGCGGTGAAAGCCACGTTCTCGGTCTGTGCTCCAAACATTTCTGCCGCATGCTGTCTGACGGTGAATATCTTTTCAGACACTCGCATGGAAAGCTTGTGACCGCTTCTGCCCGGGTTGCCACCATAGCGTTCTACTGCCTGAGCGACGGCTTTTGCTACGGCAGGGGGCTTGGGGTAGGTGGTGGCTGAGTTATCAAAGTTTATTATGCTTCGGGTGTTTATTTTTCTCACCTCTTTTGCTCGAATATCACGTTTCTGAATGGTATGCGCTCTTTTTCAAGTATGGCGGTTATTTCTTCCGGGGGTGCGGTGACGGCTATGGAGTAGCCACAGCCTGTGCCAAGGTCCTTCGGGGTGCGCTGTATTTCGCAGTAGTATTTTAAACTGTTCAGCAAGTTTTTTGCTTTCATTGCATAGGTTATGGAAGTCATGGCTATAAGACTCTTTTTCATTTTTGTTGCTCCTTTATGCTGTACTTGTCCGTATACGCTTTTACGAATACACTTCAGTATATGCCGTTCGCTGTTTGAGGGTGAACGCTGAAAGTTTTGTGAAAGGTAGGTGAAATTTGATAAAAGTTAATAGTCAGTTTAAATTTCGGGTGTACTATTTATAATATAAAAAAGAAAAGAGGTAAAAGCTTATGAACGGATTTATGTATAAGGTAGCGAGATTTTTTCAGGGCAGATATGGTATAGACAAGCTTTTTTACGGCATTTGCGGTGTGGCTGTGGTGCTTAGCGTAGCGAATTTGTTTGTAAGGTCGCTTATTTTACAGCTTATGGTATACGCTGTGCTGGTGCTGGCGGTAGTGAGGGCGATGTCGAGAAACTGTCAGAAGCGATATGAGGAGAACATGAAGTTTGAGAGGGCTTTCGGGGGAATTGGCAGGAAATTTTCATTCTGGAAGAGAAAGTTCGCTGACAGAAAGACCCATGTTTATATAAAGTGCGGTGTATGCAAAAAGACGTTAAGGCTTCCAAAGGTAAAGGGTGAACATACTGTGAAATGCCCTAACTGTGCAAATAAGTTCAAGGTGAAGATCTGACCTGTTGCGGAATTTTCGGAAATGTGCTATACTATATAATATAGTATGATACTGTAGGGGTGCAAAGACAATGGGAATGGGCTGTCTAGGACGCCGGCCCTTACGGGAGTGTGTCAGGTACGATTTTTTTGCGAAAAGGGAGCGGCAGGAATGCAGAAGGTAAATTATCAGAAAATGCTGGAGGGCATTATAAAAAAACACGAGGAAAAGGGCGAAGTGCCGACTTTGCTTTTGCATAGCTGTTGTGCGCCGTGTTCGTCTTATGTGCTTGAATATCTGTCGCAGTATTTTAAGATAACTGTGTTTTACTACAATCCGAACATTTATCCCCGTGAGGAGTACGATAAGCGTGTGGCGGAGCTTCAAAGGCTTATTGCACAAATGCCTATGAAAAATCCTGTTACGTTCGTGGAGCGTGGGTATGACGAGGGTGAGTTTTTTCAGGCTGTTAAGGGCTTTGAGGATATACCTGAGGGCGGAGAGCGGTGCTTTCGCTGTTACAGGCTCAGGCTTGAACGTACGGCTCAGCTTGCAAAGGAGCTTGATATGGATTATTTTACTACAACGCTGTCTATTTCACCATACAAAAATGCTCAGAAGCTCAACGAGATATCGGAGGAACTTGGGGAGATATATGATGTAAAGGCACTTCCTGCGGATTTCAAAAAGCGTGAGGGCTACAAGCGTTCCATTCAGCTTTCAGCGGAATACGGGCTTTACAGGCAGGATTACTGCGGCTGTATCTTCTCAAAAAGAGAGCGATGAAAGGCTGGATACGTTTACAAGAAAATCTGAATAAATATAAAAATATTAATATAACATAGAATACTTGTACATATTACGATAACATATTTGGCTATACGTTTACAAGAAAATCTGAATAAATATAAAAATATTAATATAACATAGAATACTTGTACATATTACGATAACATATTTGGCTATATATAGCAAAAATAATATACAAAA
>NZ_QTYG01000074.1:0-8228 GCF_003462045.1 Ruminococcus sp. AM31-15AC
TAGGTATTTTAAAATTGAAAATGAAAAGGATAATTTTGTTTATTTTTATGAAAATGATTCTATTTTCTACCTAAACAATAGACATCCTTGTAGCCTGAATATGTATTGCATTTGTGATTTTTGTTGGCTGTTGATCGGTGAAGATGATGAAATTTATGAAGTTAAAGTAAAACTGTAAATTTTTGCTCTCACAACTTCGATAATTTATCATGCTGTTGATTTTTGGCTGGATAGTTTAAAGTTATACAGATTAGCGATGGACGGCAACACTGCTGCGGCAGAACAACTTGCTGCACGAACTAAAATGGACTGCATAACGCATACAATTTTTCTTGCTGACGGAGCATTTTTAGAGCCGATAGCTAACGTATTCATGTGAATGTATCATAGTTATTTTATTTCTTGATTTTTTTAGCTTAATGATATTTGGAGGGCATTGAATTTATCTCAGTGTCCTGCTCGCTTTTCAATGCAAAAAATATCCCCTCCAAAGCATTTGCCTTGAAGGGGATTAACTATATGCGTTTTACTGTGGCTTCTTAACGTCTGTCATGACTTCTTTAAGTCCTGTTGCAAGACCTGCAATACCCTGTATCTCACTTGGTATAATGATCTTTGTAGCCTTGCCGTCTGCTGCCTTAGCAAATGCTTCAAGGCTCTTGAGCTGGATTACCTGCTCGTTAGGGTTAGCAGCATTCAGCTTGACGATACTCTCGGCAATCGCCTTCTGTACCATGTCGATAGCCTGCGCTTCACCTTCTGCCTCAAGTATCTTCTGCTCCTTTACAGCGTCTGCACGAAGTATCATAGACTGCTTCTCAGCTTCGGCTGCAAGTATCTGTGACTCCTTGTCTGCCTGTGCTCTGAGTATCTTAGATTCTTTCTCACCCTCTGCAACAAGTACCTGAGATTTCTTCTCAGCCTCTGCCTGAATGACCTTTTCACGTCTTTCACGGTCAGCTTTCATCTGCTTTTCCATTGCATCCTGAATTTCTCTTGGCGGAAGAATATTCTTAAGCTCAACTCTCTGCACCTTGATGCCCCACCTATCTGTGGCTTCATCAAGAATTGCTGTGATCCTTGTGTTGATAATGTCACGGGAAGTGAGCGTAGCCTCAAGATCAAGATCACCAACAATGTTTCTGAGTGTTGTTGCCGTCAGATTTTCAATAGCTGAGATAGGTCTCTCAACGCCGTATGTGAACTGCATTGCGTTTGTTATCTGGAAGAACACAACAGTGTCTATCTGCATTGTTACGTTATCCTTTGTGATAACTGACTGTGGCTTGAAGTCAACTACCTGCTCTTTGATAGATACTCTTTTTGCAACTCGGTCGATAAAAGGTACTTTTACGTGAAGTCCCGTTCCCCATGCCGCATGTAAAGCTCCAAGTCTTTCAACTACAAATACATATGCCTGCGGTACTATCTTGATGTTGCTGATAACAATGATTATAAGCAATACGATGATAGCAAGTACGATATAAATTCCAGGTTCCATTATATGCCTCCTAAAAATAAGTTTATGTAAGCTGTTACTTTTCTTCTGAAACTATCAGCTTTGCACCGTCAATACGCACTACCTTCACTGGTGTGCCTTCTGAGATCTTTGAGCCGTCCTCAGTTCTTGCTGCCCAATCTGTGCCCTCAAGAGTGACCCTGCCTTTGTTCACAGAGTTATCTATAGGCTCAATAACTATTGCAGTTTTTCCCACATCAAGCTCGTAATTTGTTGCAACTGGCTTGTTCTGGAGCTTCTTGACCACAGGTCTTGTAAGCAAAAGAAGTATGATCGAGCTTACGACGAATACGATGCACTGTGTAAGGAAAGAAAGCTTAGCTATGGCACAAAACATCGCAATAAGCGCTGCTATAGCAAGCCATATAGACACAAGTGCCGTTCCTGTTGCGACCTCGCATACAACAAAGAACACGAAAGCTAAAGCCCAAAAAACTATTTTGAGTGTAGCAATTGTCATATGATACCCCCTGTTCCTCTCATTTATTTAAGATTTATTATAACATATTATTTTAAAATTTACAATAGCTAAGACACAATATTTTTGCTTTTTTAACTTTAATCTTCAATGATTTTACATTGACCGTACCATATTTTATTAGCTGTACTCTAATATATACATGTTGATGCTGCTACATAAAGAAAAAGTACTTTTAAAAGATAGTTATATAAAAAAATTTACAGTAAAAGCGGTAACCCGCCGGAGGTAACCGCTTTTACTATTTGTGTAATTATACGTTGTCACTGAAATAAACATCATACCAAACAAGGAATGAGAACACTGTCCAGATCTTTCTAGAATAATCATACTTGCCTGCACGATGATCGTCAAGAAGCTGTACAAGCTTATCTGTGTGGAAGAACTGTGCCGACTGAGGAGAAGTAAACTTATCCTTTACTATATTATAATACTTATCTTCTTTGAGCCATACCCTGATAGGAACAGGGAAGCCGAGCTTCTTTTTCTTAGCTGTCTGTGGAGGGCAAGCCTGAAGTGCAGCAAGACGCATTGCATACTTCGTTTCAGTTTCAGTAACTCTGTCCTTTACAGGTATTTGCTCTGCAAGCTCCATTACCTTTCTGTCAAGGAACGGTACACGAAGCTCAAGAGAGTGAGCCATGCTCATTTTATCCGCCTTAAGAAGAATATCACCTGTCATCCAAAGGTGCAGGTCAATGTACTGCATCTGCGTTACCTGATCCTGATCTCTTACCTTGTCATAGAACGGCTTTGTGATAGCCATAGCGTCAGGAGCGTTTGTCTTTATGCTCAGAATATCCTTGCGCTCTTTCTCAGAGAAGATGTATGCGTTACCAATAAATCTCTCGTCAAGGTCCTTAGAACCTCTTATAAGATAGTTTATGCCGTGCTTGTGAGGCAGTTTCTCAGCAACTGCACCAACAGCCTTTCTGATAGGTCTTGGTATCTTGAAGTAGCTTGCCATATCAGCAGGGTTGTGATAGATGTTGTATCCACCGAATATTTCGTCTGCACCCTCGCCTGAAAGCACTGCCTTGACCTTTTCAGAAGCTATTTGACATACGAAGAACAGAGCCACAGCCGCAGGGTCTGCGAGAGGTTCGTCCATGTGATATTGTATTTTTGAAAGGCTGTTCCAGTATTCCTCAGGCTGATGACCTTTGAGAAATTCTCCTTGTGGATATACTTTGAAAATTCCTTAGCATAACCTATCTCGTTGTACTTTTCGTCCTCACCAAAGCCTACAGTAAAGGTCTTGTCAACGTTGGCAACAGCGGCAACATAGCTTGAGTCAACACCGCTTGAAAGGAAGGAACCTACCTCAACGTCAGCGAACTTGTGTACCTCAACAGAGTTCTTGAAAGTGTCGGATATCCTATTCACCCAATCTTCAAGAGCAGGGCCATTGTCAGCGTGGAATTTAACTTCCCAATATCTTCTTACGTTCATCTCGCCGTTCTTGTATGTAAAGCAGTGAGCGGCAGGGAGCTTGTAAACATTTTTGAAGAAAGTTTCTGTTGTAGGAGAATATTGGAATGTTAGATAAGTTTCAAGAACGTCTGTGTTAAGCTCCTTCTTAAAATGAGGGTGGTCAAGAAAACTCTTTATCTCAGAACCCCACATAAGAGTTTCGCCCATTTTTGCGTAGTAAAGAGGCTTGATACCGAAGAAATCTCTTGCACCGAAAACCTCGTTTGTGTTCTTATTGAAGATAACGAATGCAAACATACCTCTCAGCTTGTCGAGCATATCCTCGCCCCACTGCTCATAGCCGTGGATAAGCACCTCTGAGTCGGTCTGTGTATAGAACTTGTGACCAGACGCTACAAGCTCTTCACGGAGATCCTTGTAGTTGTATATCTCACCGTTGAATGTAAGTACCAACGACTTATCTTCATTGAAGATAGGCTGGCTACCTTGATCTGAAAGGTCGATGATCGAAAGTCGGCGGAAACCCATTGCGATCTGCTCGTCAACATATTTTCCGTCAGAGTCAGGACCTCTATGTTTTATTCTATCCATCATTTTTCCAAGAACTATGGAAGCGTCATTGATTTTATTTGTAAATCCAACAAAACCGCACATATAAAAGCCTCATTTCTGTTAAATCAAATTGCCTGTATCTTAGTTAATACGGCCGCTTGTCGCCTAGTGAACGTCAAGCAATATAATACTTATTATACACTATATGCGGCTTTTTTGCAAGGGGTAAAAACAAAAATTAAACAATAAAAGAAATTGTCTTTTGTGCATTTATCACATGGCAGTGTGTATGGTATAAAAATATCTGCGATTTTGTCATTTTGGCTTGAAAAAGGCAGAGGGATATAGTATAATGGTATTAAAATCATATTTTGGAGAAGATCTTATGAACGATAACAAAAAGAAGAAAAATGGTTATAGATTGGATATTGTGTTGATAGTGAGTTTTTTTGTAATGCTGATATCTTTCTGCGCCTACATGATGAATACTACTCTCGAAGAGGTACTTGAAAATGAAACAGGCAGCTCTGTAGTCACACATGATTACACTTACGAGAGTGCCGAGAGCAGTTCAGCAGCATAACATAAAATTTAAAAACTCGACAAGTTAAAGTGCTTTACGTGCTTGCCAAATTCGCTTATTTACGACATTTCGGAGGCATGAAGCAGCACTTAAAAATGTATAAGACGACAAGTTAGCTCACTTTACAGTATCAATAACCAAACTATATTGTATTATGCATTGTAAAGTTCGACTGCATTACAACTAAAAGCATTCTACTTGACACCTAAAATCAATATCTGACGAAATGTGGCTTTGTGCATTTAATACAAATAACAAAGTCACATTTTGTTGTATAACGCCTTGACTTTGCGTCATTTATACTATATACTTGTATTAAGCACTGCTTTTTATACAATATGTTGTGATTTGCGGTGCGAGTTGTGAGAATATAAAAAATATAAGGATAAATTGGGAAAATCGGAGGCGGTATTGTGATAATCAAGATAAAAAAGCGTGACGGACGTACTGTAACTTTCAATATTGAGAAAATAGCTGGCGCTATATACAAGGCGGCTCAGTCTGTGGGCAAGGATAACTATGAGGAAGCTTTGGAGCTTTCGGGTAAAGTTGTTGATAAGCTTATGGAAAAACACCTTGATATGCCTACTGTTGAAGAGATTCAGGATTGCGTTGAGCGTGTACTTATCGAGGAGGGCATGGCTGATACTGCAAAAAGTTATATACTCTACCGCTCAAACAGGACTCGTGCAAGAGAAATGAATACCCGTCTTATGAAAGTTTATGAGGATCTTACTTTCCAATCAGCGAAAGATAACGATTTGAAGCGTGAAAATGCTAATATAGACGGCGATACCGCAATGGGTACAATGCTTAAATACGGCTCTGTGGGTGCTAAGGAGTTCAATGAGATGTATGTTCTTGCTCCAGAGCATTCAAAGGCTCATCAGGAGGGCGATATCCACATTCATGACCTTGATTTTTATACACTGACCACCACTTGTACTCAGATAGACCTTACAAAGCTTTTTGATAAGGGATTTTCTACAGGTCATGGTTTTTTGCGTACACCAAATGATATACAAAGCTATGCGGCGCTTGCTTGTATTGCTATCCAATCAAATCAGAACGACCAACACGGTGGTCAATCTCTTCCTAAATTCGATTATGATATGGCTGAGGGCGTAAGAAAGACGTTCAGACACCGCTATCGTGACAATATCGGCAGGGGGCTTGCTTTGCTTGGTGAAGTTTCTGATGCTCAGAGCATTGCAAAGAAAATAACTGAAATGCTTGATGAGCAGGGTTTAAAGATCACTCTCGCCAATGATAACGGCTATCAAGAGGCTGAAGCACAGTTTCTTGTGAATTTTGTTGACGCACCTATAGTTAAGAAGATACAGAGTTTTGCATATAAAAACTCTTTGAAAGAAACTGACAGAGCCACATATCAGGCAATGGAAGCGCTTATCCATAATCTGAATACCATGAACTCCCGTGCAGGCGCTCAAACGCCTTTCAGCTCCATAAATTATGGTACTGATACTTCTATCGAGGGCAGACTTGTTATAAAGAATATTCTTCTTGCAGAGGAAGCAGGACTTGGCAATGGTGAAACGCCTATTTTTCCTATACATATTTTCAAGATAAAAGAGGGCGTGAACTTTAACCCTGATGACCCGAACTATGACCTTTTCAAGCTTGCCTGCCGTGTATCAGCGAAGCGTCTTTTCCCGAATTTTTCATTTATCGACGCTCCTTTCAATCTACAGTATTACAAGGAGGGCAATCCTGACACTGAGATAGCTTACATGGGTTGCCGCACAAGAGTTATCGGTAACGCATATGACCCTACTCGTGAGATAGTGACAGGCAGGGGAAATCTCTCTTTTACTACCATTAATCTCCCTAGACTTGGCATAAAAGCACAGCGTAATATCGGTGCTTTCTTTGACAGCCTTGATGAGCTTATGGATCTTTGTATCGACCAGCTTATGCACAGATTTAAGATACAGTGTTCAAAGCGTGTGAGAAACTATCCGTTCCTCATGGGTCAGGGCATATGGCTCGATTCAGAGAAGCTTACGGCTGACGATACGCTTGAAGAAGTTCTAAAGCATGGCACGCTTTCCGTGGGCTTTATCGGTCTTGCTGAGTGTCTTAAAGTGCTTACTGGCAAGCACCATGGTGAAAGTGAAGAAGCAAGAGAGCTTGGCTTGGAGATAATCTCACGTATGAGAGCAAGAATGGACGAGGAAACAAAGCGTACTGGTCTTAACTTCTCGTTGCTTGCAACGCCTGCTGAGGGACTTTCTGGCAGATTTGTTAAAATGGATAGAGAACGTTATGGCGAGATAGCAGGAGTTACGGACAGAGAATATTATACTAATTCTTTCCATGTACCTGTTTACTATCCGATAACAGCGTTTGAGAAACTTAAAATAGAAGCTCCTTACCATGCTCTTACAAATGCAGGCCATATAAGCTATATCGAGCTTGACGGCGATCCGCTGAACAATCTTTCTGCATTCGAGAAAGTCGTAAGATATATGAAAGAAGTTGGCATAGGCTATGGCTCAATAAACCACCCTGTTGACCGTGATCCTGTTTGCGGATATACTGGAATAATAGGTGACAAATGCCCGAAGTGTGGACGTTCTGAGGCTGAACACAGCAAGGTGATACATGAGAGGATACCTCGTGCAAAAGCCTGCTGTGAGGGTGACAATTAGCCATGGAGCTTAGGATAGCAGGCACTGTCGGTGAATCTATCGTAGACGGACCGGGTTTTAGGTTCACTATTTTTACGCAGGGCTGTCCACACGGCTGTGAGGGTTGTCACAATCCGCAGACACATGATTTTAACGGTGGCATTGTCGTTGACACAGACCAGCTTTACAATGAGATAATAAAAGACCCGCTTCTTGACGGTGTGACGTTCAGTGGCGGTGAGCCTTTCTGTCAGTGCAAACCGTTAGCAGAGCTTGCAGTAAAGATAAAAGCGTTCAATGGCTTTCCGCTGAATGTTATTTCATTCACAGGCTATACTTATGAATATCTTATTGCAAACGCTAACGCTGAAAACGGCTATATGGAGCTTCTATGTCAGCTTGATTATCTTGTTGACGGACCATTTATTCTGTCGCAGCGAAGCCTTGAGTTGAAATTTATGGGCAGTAGAAATCAACGCTTCATCGACGTACAGAAGTCTTTAAAAAAGGGTTGTGCGGTGGCTATAGAGCCTTATTGATTTTTTACTATTTGGAAGATAAAAATGGCGTTGTAAAAAAAACAGCGCTCAAAGAGTCAAGATTTCCTGCTTTTGGGAAATCTTGACTCCTTTTTATGCCAGATCGCAAAAATAACTATTTTGGCTGAATTTTGGGTACAGCAAACACAGCGGCACAAAAACTGCGTTTTTGCCGTGTTGAAAATGTGGAAAATATTTTAAATTTATGCCGCTTTTTTTATTGCAGACTTTTTCAAGTGGAATTTATGAAGATTAAAACCACAGCAAATCATCGCAATTTCTAAATTCAAGGCTTTTGATCCTCTTCTGCGAGCTCTGGTATATGACCTGTTCCACTTGATAATGCCGTTTGCACCTTCCGACTGGATACTTCGGTTCATACGCAGCAGTGCTCCGTGAATGCTGTTCAGGTTGCAGAGAACTTCCTTGTGAAACTTTGTCAGTTCTTCATTCAAGCGAATTTTACGGTTTC
>NZ_QTYG01000075.1:0-8054 GCF_003462045.1 Ruminococcus sp. AM31-15AC
TCGAGGGCGCCAGCCCCTACAAGCGTGATAGGATAGTTTTTTGTTCTGTCCTACAATGGTTGTAATCGTGGACTTGTTTCTTCGACGGGCGAACGCTGTTCGCCCCTACCATGCGTTGTGGGGTTATTAAGGTTTGTGGGATAAACAATAATGCGAAACGTCGAGGGGTCGGGACGTCGGATTTCTGCAAAGCAGAAATTGCGCCGCTCCCCTACAGATTTGTAAAAAAATGCGGTCAATATTCAATTTTCAAGTTGCGTTCGGGGTGCGACATTGGGTATTATGCCCTTGGTTGCGTATACACAAAATATCAAATGCACACCCACGCTTTGACACAAGTTCTCTACAGCCTGTTCCAGAAACGCACCTCGGTTTCACTAAGTCGCAGGGCTTGTACGTGCCCGCAAGTATCAAAACGCTTTCTACTTATACACGAAAAGTACCACTTTTGTTGCATAAAAAATGCAACAATTGCAGAAATGTTGCCAAATTAAAAGATAAATCATTTGTTTGCATAAATTTGTAATGATAAATTTGTGCATATTGACATTGCGTGAATAAATCTGTAAATGCTGTAAAAAATAAATGCAGATTTTCAGGAGGTGATCTTATGAGAACAATGAGAAATCTGCTTGTGAAAAAAGCTGTGGTGACGGTGCTGGCGGTGGGAGTTTCGCTGGCGGCGGTTAATGCCTTTTGGGGCGGTTCGGACAGTGCGCTCTCTCAGCTTGGGTCTAGCGGCAGTGAGGTTAGGGCTATTCAGGAACGCCTTAAAGAACGTGGTTTGTTCAACGACTCTGTGACGGGATACTACGGCGAAAAGACCAAAGCCGCTGTGATAAAATTTCAGAAACAGCAGGGGATAAGTCAGACTGGAACGGCAGGTCCGCAGACGCTTCGTGCGTTGGGCATTTCTATCGGCTCTGTGCCGTCGGCTACGGAACAGAACATCAATCTTTTGGCGAGGATAATCTCTGCCGAGGCCAGGGGCGAGCCTTATGTGGGACAGGTGGCTGTGGGTGCGGTGATACTCAACCGCATTGAACACCCTTCTTTCCCTGACACGCTTTCGGGGGTAATTTACCAAAACGGCGCTTTTACGGCGGTGGTGGACGGACAGTTCAACGAGCCTGTTGCCGCTTCAGCTTACAATGCTGCCCGTGACGCTTTGAACGGCTGGGACCCCACAAACGGCTGTGTTTACTACTACAATCCTGCTAAGACTTCAAACGCTTATATGCACGCTAAGCCTACGGTGACGGTTATTGGAAGCCATAGGTTTTGTATGTGAAAAAAAAGCCGCCCTGCGCAGTGCAGAGCGGTTTTGTGCTATTTATGTACGAAAAAGTAATCGCTGCCGTTTAGGGATATTGGTATGGAATAGAGGATATCGTCGGAAAAATAGCTGGTGATATAGCCTGCTATATCGGCGAGCTTTTCGGTGTCGGAAATGTCTATGGCATAGGCGTCTACATATGAGGTCTTGCCAGTTATGGCTATTCTTACATCATTTATATGGAAAACGTCTTTTACTTCTTCAAGTATCTCTCTTGGGCTTCTGTAGCCGGAGGTGACTTCTGCTTTGCCGTCGAGGTTTATTGTGACTATTGACATATTAACTATCTCTCCTGGGCTTCTGTAGCCGGGGGTGACTTCTGCTTTGCCGCCGAGGGTTATTGTGACTATTGACATATCAACGTTACAGCTTTGCAGAAGCTCTTCCATTTCCTTGATGTTGTGTTCGTAAAGCACTGTTACCTCACATCTGTTGCCTTGATCATAAATGCTGCAGGAGGTGAAAGTTGGGCGGTAACCCATTTCTTCCAGGTCGCACAAAAGATTTGATACTTTATACGGATTTGTTATAGGCGTATCGCTGATGGGGAGATCGCCTGTCGGCTCTGGGTAGGCGGTGTGGACGTCCACAAGGTCGATATTTACGCCGTATGCTTGGAGGTAAGCTTTTGTGCAGGTGACGTCATTTTCGGTGTTCACTGTTACATCAAGGTAGGTTTCATGGTTTTCGGCGGAGATTATGCCGAAGTCTGAGGTTCTTGAATTTAGTGCGGAAAGTATTATGTCAAGATCGTCTGTGTTTTCAAGGTCGGTGAGGCGTTCGGTAAAGGTCGGTATCTCTATATCTGCCGCTTCATATGTGCCAAGCTCGTCTTCGGTGAGCTGTTTATCGGTCTGTTCGTCAGAGTCGGTCTGTGAACTGTCATTGTGGATATAAGTTCTTTGCTCAGGAACTGGACCTTTACTCACAAACAGGTTGACTTCTTGCCCTGCTTGTATTTCTTCCCCTGCGGCAGGCTCGGTATTCATGACAGTTTCGGCGGCGACAGTATCGCTATATCTATCACGTCTTACGGGCGTGCCGCCTGCCTGTGCGATAAGCTTTTCGGCTTCGGCATAGGTCTTGTTGATAACTTTCGGCACTGTGATATGCTGTGGGGTCTGGGGCGGCTGTGTTGTGGTATCGGTGGAGGCTGTTGAGGGGGCAGGGGTGGTGGCGTCGATATCGGGCTTTAAAAGTCCGCTGAATGCGAATGCTCCCACTGCTATGGCGGCGCAGGCTGCTGCTGCGGCTATGCCGATGGATTTTCTTCTAAGCTTTATAGGCTGGGGTTTTGTTTCTGTGTGTGCGCTGTCGGCTGAGTTGGTGATAAAGGCTTTATTGTCTATTTTTTGCAGGATAGCGTCAAGATTTTCAGACTTGCTTTCGCTGTGGGACTTTTTCATTATATCTGTCATTTTCATTGCTTTGTTCCTCCTTTTCACAGTATGTTTTTTTCAGCTTGTCAAGGGTGCGGTATAGTCTTGATTTTACGGTGGACTGGGACAAGCCCAGACATGACGCGGTTTTCTTGATAGTATAGCCGTACTGATAATGCAGTACGAAAATGCGGTAGGTGGTATCGTCGGAGCTTTTGAGATAGCTCATCACCTGCTCATAGTCGAAAAAGTCGGCGTTTTCAAGGGTAGCAAGGGCTTTTTCATCGGGGATATTCAGGTCGGTGATATCCTCGAATGTGGCTTTGGGCTGTTGTCTGTAATGGTCTGCAACATAATGCTTGGCTATACGCAGGACGTAATGCCTGACGTTTTTTATTTTCCCCTCAGTGGTGATAAGGGAGCGGTAAAAATCAAGATACACGCTTTGGAGTGCGTCTTCTATAAGCTCTCTGGTGGGAAACTTTGAGGTGAGATAGCAGTTTATATAATCGTATGTATCATTATAAGCCTGCACGAATGTATCTTTTAGTTCTGTTCCCATGGTTTTTCCTCCTTCCTTTTTTTGCTCTGTGAGCTTTCACCCTAATAGTCGGGAATTTTGCTGAAAAAGTTTCAGCTTTGTGAAAAGTTTTTTGTAAAGAAAAAGGACGGCAGAAGCCGTCCTGAGAGTGCGTGCTGGGAATAGCCCCGACTAAGCGGGACGTCGCATTTCTGTGAAACGGAAATTGAGCCGTTCCCCTACAATAAACGTTTTTGTACTATGCTATATTTTAGTCTACAGAATAATATTTCTGAAGTCTTGTTTTGAATATCTCGCAGATGATATTTGCAGCTACTCCTGCTGTGAATACAGATACGAAAAGTATCAGAAATACTTTTGTTGCTTTGCTCATGTTATCTTCCTCCTGTAATTCTGTGACGCTGTTTTTACAGCCCTTTTCTTTAGGTCTATTATACTATAATCTTGCTCTGATTGCAAGCGGTTTGTGAAAAAATACGGCTTTTTATAAAAATATTTGCAAAAATCAAAGCATTGTGTTATAATATCTCTATGTGTTATATTTTTATGTAATGAGGAAATTTTAAATGGCAGAAACAGGCAAACAAAGCAGCTATAAAAAGCTGTTTTCAAATACTCTGGTGTTCGCTATAGGCTCGTTCAGCTCAAAAGTTCTTGTGCTGTTGCTTGTGCCTATATACACCAACTATCTTACTACGGCTGAGCTGGGCGTTACGGACGTTCTCACTCAGATAGCTAACTGGATAATACCTCTTGTGACCATGACTATCACGGAGGCTATAATCAGATTTGGTCTTGACAAGGCTTATGACAAGGTAAAGGTCTTTACTCTTGGCAATCTTATATGCTTCTTTGGTCTGGCGGTGTTCGGTATTTTGCTGCCTATTGTGTCGCTGACGGGCATTGCTGACAAGTATATTGGCGGATACAGCTTGATACTATATATATATGTATTCACATCAAGCATGAAGTCGCTGTATTCAACTTTCGTGCGTGCAATGGAGCAGGTGAAGCTGTTTGCTTTTAACGGCATACTGACCACGTTCTTTACGCTGTTTTGGACGGCTTTGTTTTATATGGTGCTCCCTGAGGGATTTCTCGGTCACGGCACAGGTATCGAGAAGTATTTGCTCGCCACCATTCTTTCTGACCTTATCTCGGTGGTATTTCTCACGTTCAAGTCAAAGCTTTGGAGATATATAAACTTCAAGGATATTGACAGGGAGCTTTTGCAGGTAATGCTTCAATACTCTGTGCCTCTTATCCCTGCTCAGCTTTTGTGGCTCATAACAAACAGCTCGGATTCATTTATGACTACCCACTATCTTGGCTCGGACTACAACGGCGTGCTGTCGGCGGCTTACAAGATACCTAACCTTGTGTCAACGGTATATCTTATGTTCGGTCAGGCTTGGAATATGTCGGCGATAACGGAGGACGATTCTGATGACAGAGATTCCTTCTATGAGAACGTTTTTGACTTCAATCAGAGCCTTTTGTATATCCTTGTGGCAGGCTGTCTGCTTATCGTTCAGCCTGTGACTAACTTCTGGATAGGCGCAGATTTCCGTGACTGCGTGAAATACTCGCCTATCATCATATATGCGACCATTTATTCATGCTTCACCACTTTTATGGGGTCTATTTATCTTGCTTCAAAGCAGACGAAGAGGTCACTTTTTACGAGCCTTGTTTCAGGCGTGATAAACGTGGGGCTGAACGTTATCCTCATACCCAGGATAGGACTTTACGGTCCGCCTATATCCACGGTTGCGGCTTACATGACGGTTTTCATCATAAGAGCCATAGACTCGAGAAAGCTAGTGCCGTTCAGGATAGATATGAAAAAGATGATAGTGAACAACATCGTTATCCTTGTGATGATGTTCATTTGCCTTTTTGAAACTGACCTTATGCACCACATTCCGCTTTACGGAGTGGTGGCACTGCTTTTCTTTGCGGTTTTTATACTCAACCGAAAGGCTGTGGAGAGCATATTCTACAAGGTGCTTCCTGCAAGGATAGCTTCACATTTTGTGAGCCTTAGCACTGCAAAGCTTTGCGCAGTTATAGGCGGCCTGGCTGTATTTGTACTCATAGACTTGCTCACAAGGGGCATTATTGTGTATGCTTTGCTGCTGGCAGGCTTTGTCTTTGCAATATACAAAAACAAGAACAGGCTTATGTATATCTTTATGGTGCTTATGCCGCTGAGTCTAGTTTTCAGGCACGGCATGGTATGGGCAGCGGTGGCATTTCTGATACTGGCGGTGGCTGTTATTATCAAAAATCGCAGGCCAGCAGATGTTTTCATTGGCATTGCGGCACTTGATATACTGCTTGGTGCGGCGGCAGGACTTTGGTTCGGCGTGCTTGCGGCGGCGGTGCAGACACTTGTATGTGGCTTTATATTCCGCAGACAGATATGGGATAAGCTTATTGAATGGGCATATAAAAAGCGGTAGAGATACTGCGTTTTATAGATAAAGGGGCTATGCTCCTATTACACCAATGGAGGTTTTTATCATGGCAGAATTGAAATTTGAGATCACAGAGCGTATAGGCGTACTTTCTGAAAACGCTAAGGGCTGGACAAAGGAGCTTAACAAGGTTTCCTGGAACGAGAGAGAGCCTAAATATGACCTGAGAGAATGGAATCCAGACCACAGCAGAATGGGCAAGGGTATCACTCTTACTGACGAAGAAGTGGAAACTCTCAAGGCTATTCTCAACGGTGAGGAGATAGAGGACGATATCAACGAGGCTGATATTCTTTAAAAAATTGTAAATGTTCGGTAAACAGTTAAATGATAATCAATTGTTAATCATGAGTTTAAAAATGTTTGCTATAATTTCCGAGAAGAACAATTAAACGGCGGAGTTGTGCGTTATTTCATGCACGGCTGCCGCCGGAAGCTTGCACATAAAAGGCGTTTCGTATCAGTATTTAAAGGACACGGAACGCTTTGAACGTACAGGGCAAGTAATAATATATTCGGAGGGAATTATAGTTATATGGAACAGCATGGCATTAGCAAGCTTGATCTCAAGAGGCGCAACCGTATGCAGGTCCTCAAGATACTCAAGCAGAGAGGCCCTACTTCCCGTATCGACATTGCGGGAACTTTAGAGCTTACAAGAGCCGCTGTCACGATCATAACAAATGAAATGATCGAGCAGGGGATAATACAGGAAATAGGCGAATACAAGCACGTTACAGAAAAAGCTCCGAGAGGCAGAAAAAAGATACTTATCGACATAAATCACCACTACAAGTTCGTTATAGGCGTAACGGTAGAGGAGGATATCGTAAGCGTTGGTCTGTCAACTCTGGCAGGTGCAGTTCTCGATAAGAGAAACCTGGCTATCAACGAAAAGACGGACTACAGCACTATTTTTGATTTCACTGAGAAGTCTATAAACGAGGTACTGGGCGACAACTGCCTTGACAAGAACTCTATTCTCGGCATCGGTTTCGGTATATTCCCGACTATGTATTCAAGACTTGGTATCAGTGTTGAAGATGGCGAGCCTGATTATGCTAAGCTAAAGGCTGCAATAAGAGAGAAAACTGAGCTTCCGCTGGTTTTTGACAACTCTGTAAAGGGTACGGCTATGGCAAATATCGACTTCCTTAAAACAAAGGATATAAACAGACACAACATAGCCTTTTTGCAGTATGGCAACACTATGCACTTTGTTGTGACGAATCTTAACGATCCGATCGTTTCATATGATAACAGAACTAACTTCGTGGATAAGATGATAATCAACCCTTATTCTGACAGGACTTGTCCTTGCGGAAGAAGGGGCTGTGTTGAGAGTGAACTCACTCCATCGGCTACTATGTCAAAGCTTAGGGAAGTATTTTCTGCTGAAAAGACGCCTTTTCTCTATGAGGCGGCAAGGGGAAGCTTTGAGAATGTCAATCAGGATATGATAACGATGGCATACGAGAAAGACGACAAGGCTGTAAAAGAGATACTTAACGGCGAGCTTACGCTGTTAGCGGTGCTTCTTAACAACTTGTATTTTTCTACCAATCCACAGAAGATAGTGCTTCATCAGTTCAAATTCCAGAATGAAAAGGCGTTCCAGAAATTAAAGGACGCTGTGACAGAGATAGGCGGAGCGCTTGTTTCAAGCAAGATCGAGCTTTCTATTATTGAGGACAAGCACAGATTCCTGTCAGGCTGTGCGCTTGCAATAAGAGAATTGTTCTTTAACAGGGGCGGATTTGATACATCTTCTAATAATTAAGAGCATCAGAGCAGGGCATTGCCCTGCTTTTTCTTTTATATATAGTATAAAATGAACAACATAGTGAAAAATATCTAAATTATCGGGTAGAAAATGTATAAAATAGAGAAACGATGAAAAAGCTATTGACAAATGTCGCTGTAGATGATAAAATATATAAGTCGCTTGACGAGAGCGATGAATGTGAAGAAAGTGATGACGATGAACACTTTTCGAAAGAGTTCAAACGAATTCACAAAGAATTCACAAAGAAAAGTCTTGACAAAGCTTAGCTAATATGATATAATAGATAAGCTGATTTAAGACAGCACATTAGAAAACACGAAAAAATCGGAAGTCAAAAAACTTTTTTGAAAAACTTCAAAAAAGGGGTTGACAAAAGATAAAAAGTGTGATATAATGTAAAAGTTGCACGACACAAAAGAGTGTAACGAAACAGCATCTTGAAAATTGAACAAAGACGAATAGTACGAAACCCTTGAGAGATTCTTTTGAGAAAAAGAATTAAAGTCTAACATAAAGACGTAAAAGAAATGTA
>NZ_QTYG01000076.1:0-7710 GCF_003462045.1 Ruminococcus sp. AM31-15AC
ACTACTATAAGATAATAAAATCAATCCACAGATTGACTAAATATAGCAAATATCGTTGTTGATTTTGTACAGAAAAATGTTCAATTATATTAATATTATATGTTTATTTGTGAAAAAATGATGAATCAGAGCCCGATTTTTGTATTTTTGTGCTATTTCTGGTCAGAATTATGGTCAGTTTAGGTGTATACTAATGGCAATACCGTGCAGATTTTGTGCGGTAATTTCTTAATGTACAAAATTTCACAGGAGGTATTGTTATGTCAAGACGAGGGGAAAACATTTTTAAGCGAAAAGACGGCCGCTGGGAAGGGAGGTATATCTCAAGCTATACGGCAAATGGCAAGGCAAAATATTTGTCTGTTTATTCACGCACCTATGCGGAGTGTTCGCAAAAACTACAGCTTGCCAAAGTGGACTTGCTGCCGAAGAATGCACCTATTACTGTAGGTGAGCTTTTTGCGGTATGGCTTGCAAATCGAAAAAGCTGTATAAAGCCGTCGTCCTATGTTAATTATCTCACTATGTATCAGACTTATATATCTGACCGTCTGGGAGATATAAGGTCGATAAATTAAGTTCATTTATGATAAGCTGCCATATAACAGACTTGCTTAAATGTGGCAGAGTTAACGGAATGGGTCTGTCATCAAAAAGTGTGCAGGCTATACTAATTATGATGAAGTCGGTCTTTAAATATGGCGAAACGGAATACAATCTTAAAGATCCCGCAAAAAATATTCCGCTGCCTAAATCAGCGCATAGGGAGATAGAGGTTTTCACAATAACGGAAATGTTAAAGATCCGCAGCAATGCTCTGTGTGATAACTGCCTGCATCTTGGAATACTGCTGAGTTTGTACACAGGCTTGCGAATAGGCGAGATCTGTGCTTTAAAGTGGAAAGATATTGATATTGCAGAGCAGGTCATTCATGTAAGAAAGACTATACAGCGCATAAAAAATCCAGATCCGACGCCCCCGAAAACAGTTGTGATAATTGATGACCCCAAAAGCTCAAGATCAATTCGTGATATTCCTATTCCGACATTTATGCTGTCTATGCTAGCTGACATCAAGCTTAATATGTGTGCAGAAAATTATTTTTTGACTTGCTCTTTAAAGCACACAGAGCCGAGGACGTATCTATACAGTTATAAGAAATTTCTCGAACACATTGGAGTAGAGTACAGAAACTTCCACGTGCTTCGCCATACATTTGCCACCGAATGTATCAAACGTGGTATAGATGTCAAGACAGTGAGCGAGCTGCTTGGGCACGCAAGCGTAAAGACCACTCTTGAGAGATATGTTCATTCTAATATGGATATGAAACGTAAGCAGCTTGAAAAATTATATGAGTGCGTTTAGCTTTTTTTGATCTATTTCTGGTCAAAGTTATGGTCACAAAGCCCTGCAAAGTCTTACTTTTATTGGGTCTACGGTGTTTTTATCTTATAGTAGTATACTGAAAGACAGAAGTTTGTATTTTTAGGAGGGCCATATTATGAATTTTGAAAATCTACGAGCTATAAACCAAACTCATCAGCCTGTAGTGGTCTGCATAGACACCAGCGCATCAATGAACGAAGATGCAGGAAACGGAATAACAAAAATAAAAATGGTTGAAGATCTTGTCAATCAGCTTGCCGATATTCCAAATGGCAGACTGGGTGAGACTGATAAGTCATCTATCGACCTTTGTATATTAGGCTTTAATAACAGTGTTTACACTATTATGGACTGGCAGCCTTTGATCAATTTCAAAGGTGATATTAAATTGTCGGCAGAGGGCTGCACTGCATTAAGTTCGCTCATCCTGGAGTCAATAAAAAAAGTTCGTGAAATAAGAAAGCTATATGACCAAAGATCTGTTGATTGCAGACGTGCTATGATATTCGTATACACCGACGGATTTAGCACTGAAGATATGCAGGCGGCATATCAAAAATCGCAGTCATATTTCAACCGTGATTATCCGTCACCTTCCGCTAAACTCAATATGATCTTTATTCCTACTTATTACAATGGTCAGATAATAAAGATGACAGATGGCGAGAAAAACTGGTCTGAGTATAAAGAGCTTGTCAACGGTCTTGGAAAAAAGGTCCTTTACATAAATGCAGAGGATTGCGTGAATGGAGTGCCTGCCGCTTTTGAATTTATGACCGACAGTATAGTAGGCTGGTCCGTGTCAGACCCTGGTGAAACAGTTTATACTAATATCAACGATAATCTGACAGCCGTTAAAAACTGCGGAGGTGTTCGACAGAATAGTGACGGCAGCAAAACTGCTGTGGACGAGCCTGAATTGATCTAACAGGAGCAGACGAGAAGTGAACATTTTAAATTATAATTTCAGCTTACAGGGTTTATCCCATAAAAAAAGAAATATAGTTTGTCAGGACGCTGGCACGATATATATAAACGGAGTGTGGCATCTGGCGATCGCGCCGACGGCGTTGGATCCTGCAAACATTCTGATAAAGCCTCACAAATGGCAGTTGAAAACGCCTGCAAGCTTGCAAATGCAATGTTTCCAATTAACGGAACAGATGAGGATTATCTTTCGCTGATGAGAATGATAATGCACTATACTGCAAATTACATAGAAAGAAGTGTTTCTAAACAGGGCGAAGATATCCACGATTATGAAACAACTTTTGTTGCTGCGCTTTATAACGGCAAAGATGTTTATTACGCAAATGCGGGAGATTCAGGTATTATAGCGCTGAACACTAATGGTGTTTATCATGTTGTTACCACAAAACACAATAATGAATATGGCGAGGTTTTTCCGTTATCAAGAAGAATGTTTGAAGTCGGAAAAGCAAATTTCGATGCTGCTGCTGTTATCTGTATGACAGACGGCTTGCTTGATTGGGTCACCCCTAATTCGTTAAGAGATCATAAATATCGGGTGTCAGTACCACGAATGAATATTTTTGTTGAGCAGGCATTGTTTAATGAAGAGCTTGATGATGAAAAAATGAAGGAATATTCTGACCTTGTTCAACAAATGATCACGGAATTAGCTGAAAGGTCTGAAACTGACGATCATATTGATAAAAAATATGGAGAGCTGAAAGATAAGAATTTGAAAGACGACTTGACAGTTGCGGTTTTAATAAATACTGAGGCTTTGTATGATAGTATACAATGGGAAGAACCAAAGGAGAAAACAACTATCGAGAAATTTGCTGATACTTATAAGACTTTGATAAGCCTATATCCCAAAGACGGAAAAGATATGCTTTTAAAGCATATCAAAGACTGCAATGCTAACAGCAGCGACGAGGAGATAGCAGAATATGTCGAGAAAGTTATAGCGCTTGCAGAAAAGCAAAGCGGTGAAAAAGCTGAAATGGAAGAGCCGAGTAAGCAAGAAAACAACGATGCCAAGAAGAAAACTAACAAAAATTGGCTCAAAAGAAAACGCAAAATAAAGCCTCGGGAGTGATAACAATTGCTTTATTACGGTATGGATAATAAGGAATATCTGTTGACCGATCAGATCGGTGCTGGCGGCGAGGGCTTTGTGTATGAAGTGCAGGGCAACAGCAATATCGTGGCAAAGATATTCAAAAAAATAAATCCTGAAACGATTTTGAAGATAAAGCTTTTGAGCCAATTCCATTTTAGCGATATTATAAATAAAAGTGTGACTCTGCCAATAACGGCTCTCTTTCCCGACAAGGAGCATTTGGGGGATTGTGTAGGGTTTATAATGAATAAGCTTGTGTGCAAAGAAATGCTGCTTGATGTATATAATCAGCCTGATGACCGCATTTCAATATTTAATCAAGCCTACCTAGCCCTTGATCTCAGTCGGATCGTTGATGAGATACATAAAAGCGGATATATAAATGATCATTATAGTATTCTCATAGGAGATTTTAATCCGAAAAATATATTTGTTGACAGAAAAAACGGCAACATACAGATCACCGATTCTGACAGCTTTCATATAAGAGTTAATTATCAAGGACGTGTCAGAACACTCAAATGCGGTGTGCTTTGGAAAGATATGTTTATTATTCCTGAGCTTTTGAAAATATGCCATGAGCAAAATGCAAATCTTACAACAGCACAAGGCGAAACGTTCACTGTGTATACAGACCGTTTTCTTCTTGCATATCACATACATAAATTGCTGTTGGGGGTAGACCCTTATGGCAGACCTAAAAGCATTTCAAAATACAGTTCATCGTCCGTATCCGCTCCGCCCACCAATGCAATGGCCATAGGCGGCAATTATATTTACACAAATGTACTCAATGGTTATCAGATACCTGATCGCTATCCCGACTTTGACGTTCTGACTCCAACACTGCAAGAGCTGTTCAGAAGGGCGTTTCAGTATGGTGCCAGTGATCCTGAAGTCAGACCGACTGCAAAAGAGTTTTCCGATGCACTTGAGGACTATATCGAATCTTTAGAGTATTGTGAGTGCAGCGGCTGGGACCATTATCTCCGCAAAGATTATAATAAACCTTATTGTGAATGGTGCAGAGTTGAGCATGAATATGGACAAAAGAGAAATTTCTATCCTAAGAACATTCCATATATGAACGATAATGAGTTGGAATACTGTATGAAGATCGATCTTTCTGATCATTACAAAACATTGATACGGAAAGAACTGAAAAAGAGGCAAAAATAAATGGCAAGCTATAACGAGCCGAACGGCGGAAAAAAGTCGTTCAGCAATAATCCCTATAATAATTTATCAAATAACTCGCAAAATGTTCCAAATGTCACCCCCTCAGGCGGCAGTTTCTCTTACAATAACCATAAAAACATAAACTATGGTAAGATCGCTCTTTTGGTCCTTGTAGTTATAGCGATAGTTTGTGTTTTCAAAATGTGCAGTATAGATCAAGGCAGCAGTAATAATGGGATAGCATATACTCCCTCTATTGCACAGCAGACTGATGCACCAACAGTTGATACAAAACCTATTGATACCCAGTTAACTGATATTCAGCCAAATAAGACGCAGTCAACAGCACCAAGCAGTCATAAAGGTTTAAAAAGAATAATCACTTCTCCGTTAGACCCTGAGATACTAGATCTTACATTTGAAGACAGCGAAACGCAGGAGTTTAATATTACCGTAGATGATCCAGGCGTTATTGCGGTGACATTGACCGATACTTATGCAGGCTCGGATCATAGTATGTATTTATACGATAAATTAGGCAGGGAGGTCAGTAAAGATCATTTTTCATTGAGCGGAAACGATTATGGCTATGCTTATGATCTTGAGGCCGGTACATATACATTATCAGTCGAGTGGAATGAAGGAGAACCTGCCTGCAAGCTGTCGGTATACTTTGCCAACCCAGTGCAAGATATAACAATATTAGGCGAATACGGAATGATCACTGACAATATCTCGGCACCGTATATGACAAATGTATATACTTACAATGAGGCTGAAACAGGTGATTATTATTTTACGATAACAACAGACGATAACAATTATAATTCGTTTGGTGTTGAGATCAAGGACGAATTTGGCAATTACGTCGATGAATTTTGTGTCCCGTATGGAGAATTACAGGAATATCTTGTTGAACTGTCAATGGGATCATATACTATAGAGGTCACAGATACCTCACAGGCAGTCAATTATTCGATGACAATAGAAAAAGGAGATTAGACTCTATGTATTATGCAGAGATGAACACCTGCGGTTCGTGTAAATATTACAAATATGAAGGTGAAAACACAAAGGGCTATTGCAGCTGGTATAGAACATACTATTATCCTGATGACTCGTGTGACCACTGGGAGGAGGGCAATGTTTCAAGCAGCGGAGGCTGTTTTCTGACGACAGCCTGCTGTGAACATAAGGGTTTGCCAGATGATTGCAGAGAACTGACAGCACTGCGATATTTAAGAGATGAATATATGAAGAAATATGATTTCGGACAGGCTCTGATCAATATTTATTACGAAAAAGCTCCGGCGATAGTTGACAAGATAAATCATATGGCTGATAGCGATGAGATCTATGAGGGCATATATAATAAGATACAAGAGATAGTTGTTATGATCGAAAACAAAAAATATGACGATGCTGTTTGCGAGTATATTAAACTGATGTTTGAGGTCGAGAGATCATGAGAGCACTGATCATAAGATTATTTAAGCGTAAGAAAGGTATTGTGTGTCTGGGCATAGCGGTCATATTGTGCATTGTCATTATAGTTGGCTGGGTCATAATTGACTTTTGGCCTGCAATGATCAGTGCTGTGGCAGAAGGTAACGGCGCAGGGGATATTGCAGAAGGTATACTGCTTTTTTTGATGTATTTAGTTCCGTGCATAAAATTTGAAAAAGAAAACACGATGCCGATGTCTAAACGTATCATGATAATAACTGTTATAGTTTCCTGCGTAACGATGATAGTAAGAGCCTTTATGGTAGATTTTGATATAGGCAGATTTGGCGGAGCAGGAGCAGTGATTATGTATCCTTTGCTTTTTGGCTTGCGGAGCATAGCATTAGTTTATGTTGCACATTTTATTGGTAATATCATCAGAAAACAGTAAAATGGAACGTAATAGGTAAAAGTTTACGATAAGTCATGAGGTGAAAGCGATGAGTGAATACAAAATAACAATAAATACATATGGTTTTAAATGTCCAAACTGCGGAACTGACTTCATTCTCCGATATGATACAAAAGAATTCTTAAAAATAGAATGCTATAATTGCCATAGCATTATTAATGTTGATGCATCTGAAATCGGCGAATATAATCCTGATCCTCAGAAAGTATTTGAGCGAGGACTAGAAGAATATGGCTTAGATGATTATAAAACGGCAAGACTTTTTTTTGAAGAGGCGGCAAGATGCAATCATCCTATGTCTATGTATTATTTAGGAAATATGTATAATTATGCACTGGGCGGTGTAGATAAAGATATTGCTCAAGCGTATAAATGGTATTCTAAAGCAGCATCAATGGGCTGTGAAAAAGCAATGAATAAATTGGCACTTTGGAATTGGGATGGTTATTATATAGAGCAAAACAAATCAAAGGCTAAGGAACTGTTTTTAAAAGCTGCTGAAAAAGGCTATGTCAATTGTATGTATAATCTAGGCTTACTGTTGACAGAAAACTATAATTACAGCGATGAGGATTTTGAAACTGCTGTGTATTGGTTAAATAAGGCGGGCGACCTTGGGCTTGCTATATCTTATAATAAGGTCGGAGATCTCTTAGAGAAAAAGGGAGATCTAAATGCCGCCTCGAATACTATTTAAAAGCGGCAGAATTAGGTGCCGGCTCAGGACAATATAATACAGCAAGATTTCTGAAATATGGTAAAATAAAGAACGGAACATTTAAGAATGTCGATCCTGAGAAAGCTTTTTATTGGGCAAAATTATCTGCATCTCAGTACGACGGTTTAGGTATGTATATTTTGGGCTCGTGTTACCAAGATGGAGTAGGTGTTGACAAAAACACTGGAAAAGCTATATGGTGGTATCAGAAGGCAAGCAACAATAATATTCCTATAGCGCAACTGAAACTGGGCATAATATACAGCAACGGTAAATATATTCCGAGAGATTTAAATAAAGCAAAATACTGGTTAAAAAAAGGCTTACAACAATGGAATTGATGAAGCTAAAAAATTATTGGATTGTTTAGATAAAGAAAGCTTATATTAACACTTTTATTTAATGGAAAAATA
>NZ_QTYG01000077.1:0-7648 GCF_003462045.1 Ruminococcus sp. AM31-15AC
ATAAAATTTATAATATTTTATTATTTCTTTACTACTTTCCTTAAAAAATGGTCTTGCAAACATCTATTATTTTTTAATTGTTAACTTTCCTACTACGTTCGCCACATACCAAAACATGACTGGTGGGATAGCGTTACCTAAAGCACGATACTGCGCTGATTCGGTACACACAAGCTTAAATGATTCAGGGAAAGACTGAATTCTTGCAACTTCGCGAGGAGTAAATCGTCTATATCTCCCATTAACCATTAAAACAGGGTCTGTACTGTTTAAAGAAACCTTTGCTAAGTGTGAGCCAACTGTATTACAAGGCTTTGTAATATCCTGTGCCCTTCCTTTATTCATTGTTTCACGCTTTCTCATCATTCCCTGAACAGCTCTCTCGCTAAAGAAATATTTATCAGCAACCGCATTTTCTATTACTTTTCCAAGAGAAACATATTCATTTTCATCAGTAATAGGCATATCCGGAAATTCAAATTTAATACCAAGATCGTTACGGAATCCAACAATAATAACTCTTTCACGTTTTTGAGGGACACCATAATTTGCGGAATTCAGCAATTTGTGTGTAATAGTATATCCGCTTTTTTCAAATTCCTCTAATATTAGAGGAAATGCTTCTTTCTTATTTGCTGACATAATACCTTTAACATTTTCAGCAATAAAGCATAAAGGTTGTTTTTCACGCAAAATACGACACATTTCAAAAAACAACTTTCCTCTATCGTCTTTAATTCCAAGTCGCTTAGGATTCTGAGCTACTATCGAAAAGGACTGACAAGGGAACCCACCCGTAAGAATATCAAAGTCAGGAATCTCACTAGATTTAACTTCTCGAATATCTCTGTTATCTGGCTTTATTCTAAAATTTTCTTCAAAAAGCCTACAAGCATTATCGTCTATGTCGTTGGCATAAACGATTTCCATATTATTGCTCGGATAATACTTGTCTAAAAATGTAAAATCGCCAAGTAATCCCACATCAGTTCCACCACAGCCACAAAAAAGGGATGCAACTTTTAATTTGTCCATGTTAATAACTCCTCAAAATTACCTACTTCAGCTCTGGTTGTGCTAAATGTTATATCTGCCCCGTCTTTTGGAATCATATCTATTAAGTCTCGCTTATACAATCCAACAGGGTCTTGTATAAGAAACAATTTCTTCTCAGTTTTGCTTATCATCAAACGATAAACAAAATATCTATCTCGCATTGTATTTGCTGTATTCCACTCATTTGGCGTAAGATGAACCTTGTTAAAATGTAATGGCTTAGAACTAATCGTTGTTTTTACTTCTATATAGCGTTTGCGTTCATCCAGTTCAACAGACTGAATATCGTATCCAACTGCAAATTGTGTCGGGATGCGTTTTATAAGATGAATAAGATCTTCACGTCCACCAATTTTCACACGTTGACATTCATGCGAATGAACAAGACTTTCACCCATGTCTCCAATATCTTTCGTTTTAATTACATCAGATTTTTCAAGTATTTTATCATAAAGTGCATAACTCTGCTTCTTTAACTCTTGATATTCCTCCACATCATTTGCAATAAATGCAAGAATGTCCGTTTCGAAATCAGTTTCTTTAATATCACGATTTACAAATTTAAACCACTCATCGTAACATTCTTTTATTTCTTCATATGTAGCATATCTATTTTGAATAAACCTATCATATTGATTAAACCATTCAGTTGAATTAGTAAATTTCAAAACAGCTTCGTTTTCTAACTTGTTTATGTAAAAATTCTTTCCACCATACACAATAAGCAAATTGGCTATTTCCATATAATCAAGGATATCCCCAGCATAACGAATAACATCACCTGTCTCATCGTACTCAACATCATTCTCTCTATTTTCAATTATACGCTTCCAAACTTTTTCAGGTGCTTCATTATCTCTTGTGCAACGTAAATCGTTAAAAATACAATGGCAAGCCTCAGCTTTTGTAAGATATTGACGAGAGCCTGTATTTTCCTCAGCATATTTCAAAACAGATAAAATATACTGTGCTGGCTTAAAATGAATTCCAGCACTAATTTGTTTAGCAATTTCTTGAACTTTTAAATGGGCTCCAGGGTACTGAAAGTTATAAAGATAATATTTGAAAAACTCAACCAGATCTTCTTTTTGAGCTAATTCAATTGCCCTTCTTCCAGGCTTTACAATATCACCATTGTATTCAAGAAAACCAAATAAAGAGGAAATTTCGGTTCTCCAATTGTTGATGGTTTTTAATTCTTTAACTGCATTACCAGGATAACGACGAATTGCTTCGTTTAATAGATCTGCAAATTTTTCTTTATGTGCTTCATTCATCTTAGATATTTCTGTTGCCATATAGACAAGAACATTTTCCACATCATTTTTAAAACGTGGTCTAACGTGATGAATTCTAAAGTATAGGTCATCTGGTATGTGGTATTTCATATATATAATCACTCCAAATATTTTAGCAAAGCTTCTGCGATTGCTTGAGCCATTAATGGTGGAACGGCATTTCCTACTTGTCGAAATTGTTGTGTTTTGTTGCCCTCAAATACAAAATCATCCGGAAACGATTGTAATCTCGCACATTCTCTAACAGTTGGAACCCTATTATATTTATAATGAAAATGGTGTCTATGACCAGTATCAATAGTGGGGGCAGGTTTATAACTACAAAATCTTGTCCAAGCAACGTGAAAATTTCGCGATTTTATATACTCTTCAGGTAAGTCTTTATAATTTCCACCATCAGGAACTAATGAAATAATATGCTTTACTTTTTCTGAATGAGCCGCTGCTATATGATTTCTTACTTTTTCAGAATTCTCTCTCATGATTTTCTGGTATTCATTCTGAACCTCTGTTTCATATTCAGCTGGATCTTCACCAAGTTCATTGATAAGTGGTGGAAGATCAGAAAGAGCCATTTTACAGGTTACCATTTCTTTTTTTGTTATGGAATCGAAATTAAAATCTTTGTCTTTTAAGCCAACAAATATGACTCTTTTTCTGTTTTGTGGTACTCCATAATCCGCTGCACATAAGATGCGATATTTTACTCTGTATCCAAGTGCAGTCAAACGTTCAATAATGCTTTCCTTAATTTGTCCCTTAAATAAACTGACAAGTCCTGGAACATTTTCAATAACAAAAGCCTTAGGTTTTATTTGCTCAACAAAGTGAATGTATGATAAATAAAGTTTATTTCTTGGATCGTCAAATTTTCTTGGACCTGAAAGAGACATTCCCTGACATGGAGGTCCACCTATTATTAAATCTATATTCTTATCGTCAATTACTTTTTTTATATCTGAATAATTAAGCTCAGTAATATCACCACATATTGACTTTGCTTTCTTGTGGTTGTGTTCAAAAACGTTTAATGCCATTTTATCATTATCAATGCCAAGAAGTATATTTACTCCTGCCCTTTCAAATCCACATGATAATCCGCCACAACCACAAAATAAATCTATTGCATTGTAACTTTTCATTCCATACCTCAAAATGTTTGTCCTCGGACTTTGTGTCTTTTGTGGGTTTTCTTACTCCACACCCGAAATCATAAATTTAATGCTCTTATCAAATAAATCTCCCAGAGTAAGCAAGTCAGAAAGATTGAAAGGATAGTTTCTAAGACTGTCCTTGTGTTTTTTATCATTAAGGATAAAATCTGCCTTGGAACTTAAGAATTCATCAGAAACCTGTTCTGCTGATGTGATATCCAGATTATGAAGAATAATTCTGCTAAGTTGCATTTGAATATTTGCAATAATAGGATTATTATTGACATTATCAAATACCTCAATCATTTTATCTCTGCCACGTTCACTTATATTGGCAATTTTTCTATCTGGCTCAGTTGCAGTAAACTTTTTTTCATTTCCACAAAGAAATAGTATGCTGCTATTTGCAAATGCAGCTATTTCATTCAGATAGTTATCTTGTAAATTTTTACTACTCTTAAGTGAGATTGTTCTTGCAGGAGTTGCCTTTATGCTCCGTAACGCCTGACTTACCGTAGCACCTGCGCCATGGTTATCATCTTCTGTGCCAAGCAAATAACCCACGCTACATTCCAAAGTTTGAGCCATTTTTATTAATATCTCATAACTCGGATTGCCGCCGTTTTTCCAGTTGGTTATGTTACTCTTACTTATTCCAAGTTCGGTTACAAGGCTGCTTGCTGAGTAGCCTTTTTCTTTGCATTTTTGTTTGAAAGCGTTATAATTCATAAATAGCACCCCTGTTGTTTGTGCAGAAAGTAGAAATAATAAGCAAGCTATTGACAATTGTTCTATCTTGATGTATGATGTAAATCAATAAAGTTGTATTACATAGAACTGTTCGGCGGTATTTAACTTTATTGAAATTACATTTTAAGCTGCACTATCTTCATGCGTCTATTGTACCATATTTTTAGTGCAAAGTCAAGTTTATAATAAAAGAAAGGAGTCAAAAATGAAAGAAAAAGGTGATGTTCCAAATCTTCCACCTGAATTTAACCCCATAATTCCACTTCGTGATGATTCACCACAAAGAGAATTTCCAATCAAGGCATTACCTCCAATTCTTCGTGAAATGGTAATAGGTATCGCTGAAACCACAGGCACAGATCCAGCAATGGCAGCAACTTCGATTTTATCGGCAATTAGCTATTGCTTTACAAGCAGGTATAGAATGCAGGGTAAAGCCGACCATTCAGAACCGCCTATGATTTATAGTTTCATTGTTGCCGAACCATCAGAGCGAAAATCACCTGTTGTAAAGTTCATCAAAAAGCCATTTGTTGATTTTGAACTGAAATATAATCAAGAACATGCTGAGGAATTTCACAAAATTGAGGCGATGAAAAAGAAACTTCTTTTTGAAGCAGATAAGCTTGAAAAAGAGGAAAGCAAAGACGTTGATCAAATCGCAAAGCTGAAAACGCAGGCAGAACAAATGGGTGACGTGGGCAAAAGACGAATTACTGTAGAGGATATTACTCCTGAATCGTTGATTCAATTGATGGGAAAGAATAAATCTTTACTGATGATTTCTGATGAAGCAGGTATGCTCGGAAACTTTACAGGACGATATTCCAATAACAACATACCTAATATGGATATGATTTTGAAAGCATGGAGTGGTGAAAGTTTCTTTTGCGACAGAGCAACAAAAGAATCTATACAGATTTCCAATCCATGCCTGTCAATTAGTCTTGCAGGACAACCTTACTTATGGGATAGTATGATTTCTAATTCTGTATTCAGAAACAGTGGTCTGCTTGCACGATTTTTCTATTGTTTTCCAAAGAGCAAAGTCGGCACAAGGCGGTATGATTCAAAATCAATTGATCCGATTGTTGTTGACAACTATAACAGGCTCATTGACATTCTTCTTACAAGAAAATTCAATGCAAAGCCCACAGAGGAAAAATTTCTGAAATTTGATGAAACAGCACAGCAAGATTTCACCGATTACTATAACAATTATATTGAGAAAATTCAGCTCACAGAGTTTGTAAACTGCAAGGACTGGGGCGGTAAATATCATGGTCAAATACTTCGCCTTTGTTGCATTATCCATTGTGTAAAATGTACTATTGAAGGCAAGTGTCCTGAGGATGTCCTTGTTGATGTAAACACACTTTGCAATGCGATTGATATTGCTGACTACTACAAGGAACAGGCAATATATGCTTTCAGTATTGGTAGCGTAGATAATGAAATTTTGAGGGCAGAAAAAGCTCTGGAAATCATCAGGGCAAAGCAAATAAGAGAAGGATTTCAATCGGCATTGCTAAAGAAATGTCGAAATAAAATCTTCCCTGAACCTGACGACTTTTACAAGGCACTCAAACTGCTTGAAGAATATGGTTATGTTGCTTTCGATGAAAGAGAAACAGGCAACCATAAATCTGCAATTTATGTTTTTGTAAATCCGAAAGTATTTGAGGATACAGCTGATCATAGCTGACATCAGTCAGCAAAAAGCCCTCGGCAGAGCGCCTGTATATATGATAGAACTTGCCAAAGGGCTGTCATATATACTATGGCGTTACAATAGGCATAGTGCCTGTTGTAAAATCGGTGCTCCGCACCGTATTGTTTCAGCGATTGTATTCTATCGTTCTGAAACTTGTCACCGCAATCCTCTGATTGTTCGGTGACATTGTCCAAACTGGTAGAGCAAATGAATTTCGAGAAGGGAGAATAGATGAAAGAAAAACGCATTTCGTTTTGTCAGGGAAAAGGCTCATTAACTCACAACAATAGAGATTTCATCGCAGAAAATGTCGACCGCTGCCGTATGAGAGATAACTATACGTTTATCAGGAAAGATATTGGCTGTGTGTATGAGCATTTATTTGCTGAATCAACAAAGCGTTACAATGCCAAGCAGAAACGCAATGACAGAAAAATTCATGGTACATATTATGAATCTCTCTTTCATAAGAAACCGTCCAATTCTGTTGTGACAGCTGCTGATAAGCGAAAAAGTTTCTATGAAGATGTCGTTCAGATAGGTAAAAAAGAAGATTCCGGAGTGGATACAGAAGATGCACAGCTTGTAGCAGCGTGTCTGAAAGAGTATATGGCAGGATATCAACAGCGTAATTCAAATTTCGTAGTATTCAACGCTGTGCTTCATATGGACGAAGCCACACCTCACTTACATATTGACTATATTCCTGTTGGTCATTACAAGCGTGGACAGGATACACAAAACGGCATTGCTCAAGCCTTAAAAGAAATGGGATTCGGAAGTGGAAAAGATGCAATTGCACGTTGGAGAAAATCAGAAATTGAAGTACTGAATCAAATCTGTCTTGCACACGGTATCAGACCTTTGGAACCTGAAAAGTCAAGAGGTTCGATGTCAGTTAAAGAGTACAAAGAAGCAAGGCAAGAAGCAGATAAACTTAAAGCTGAAAATGTCCAACTCAAAAGCGAAAATGAGGGTATTTCTCGTGAACTTACTGAAACAAAAGCAATGCTTGAAAGGGCAAATAAGAAAAAGGTTCAGCTTGTTGATATTGGGAGCATTGCGGTTAAGCCGACCATTTTTGGAAACAAGGTTACCCTTGATAAAAATGATTATGACAAACTTCAAGCTCTTGCTGAAAAAGAAGTGGTCAGCGTAAAACGAACCAGAAAACTTACTGCGGCTAATCAACAACTTAGCAAAGAAAATACGGAATTGAAAAGTACAATAAACCAGCAAGCAGCTGAACTTGCCAAATATAAGAAACCTGCAACAATATCAGTCAAGACACTTATGAAAAGTGCAAAGGAGACCTCTGAAAAGGAGAGGTTAAGATCTGACTTGCAAAAAGCAAAATCATTCATTTCAGCTAATGGACTTACAGAAGAATTTCACAAATACAAATCAAATACAAAAAATCACGAATTAGAGTAAATGGTTTTGTCAATATCACTTGACACATTTTATTCGAACAAGAATTATGCAGCGAGAAAGATATGATCATAGTAGAGCTTTCTTCGGGCTGCCGGAGGCAGTCCGCCGTTGGCGGTGCAGATTCTTCTGTTGACCCAGTAACTCATATAATATCTCCAGATCATAGTCTTCAACTCTCTCATAGTGTATTTCTCCGATTTGTCCCCACGGCTGTAGAATAGCTCTTCTTTCATTCTTGCCCA
>NZ_QTYG01000078.1:0-7620 GCF_003462045.1 Ruminococcus sp. AM31-15AC
TGTGTATAAATCTCAAATGTTCATATTTTTAATTACCATATGAAAAAGTCCCGATTTATTAACGCTGATATAATTATACGATGTTAAAAATTCAGAGGATATTATCTGCCAAAAATCAGATTTTGCTATTGAAAATGAAGCGGTATTGTGCTATAATCAAATGTGTTCATAGCTTTATCTCAAAGAAAGGAAGGTATATTTTATGAAAGTTAAACAGTGGCTTGCATCATCACTTGCAGTGCTGATGCTTGTTTCGACCGTGGGCTGCGGAGATAATTCCTCAAGCTCAAAGGCTGAAAGCAAAGCAACCAACAGCTCTGCCGTTGTTTCGGAAACTGCAATGCCTGAAAAGGATTATGCAACAACGACCGACGGCTCAGCGAAAGTCAAGATCGACGGAACAAAATTCATGGTGGGCGACAAGGAGCTTTGGTTCAATGGAGTGAACGCTCCATGGGATAAGTGGAACGACTTTGGCGGAGGCTTTAATTTTGAGTTCTGGCAGGATCATTTCCAGAAGCTTCACAATTCAGGCGTAAATGCCGCAAGGATCTGGATAATCTGCAATGGCGACGTTGGTATGGCTATCTCAGCAGACGGTACATTTGACGGTGCAACAACAGCTCATTGGGAGGATCTTGACAATCTGTTCTATCTTGCAGAGCAGTATCAGATCTATATAATGGCAACAGTTCAGTCCTTTGATAACTTCAAGGATCAGAATCAGAATTATCAGGCTTGGAGAACGCTTATTCAGGACAGCGACAAGACAGATATGTTTGTAGATAACTACATAGTTCCTCTCGTTCAGAGATACGGCAAGAGCGACTATTTCTGGTCTGTAGACCTTTGTAACGAGCCTGACTGGATAGTTGAAAATGAAGAGTGCGGCAAGCTTGATTGGTCCTATCTGGAGCAGTATTATGCAAAGGCAGCTGCAGCTATCCATGCAAATTCAGACGTTCTTGTAACCGTGGGTCTGGGTATGATAAAGTATAACTCCGACAGCCAACAGGGCAACAAAATATCCGACAGCGAGCTTCAGAGCGTTTTGAGCGGTGATAAGTATGACAAGAGCCTTGCCTATGTTGACTTCTATTCAACTCATTGGTACACTTGGATGCAGGGAATGTGGGGATATCCTTTCAGCGAATCTCCAACAGACTTTGGCCTTGACGGTACAAAGCCTTGCGTTATAGGCGAATGCCCGGCCGTTGCAAGCGACAGCGATTTCGACATCACCTCAGCTTATGAGGACGCTTACAACAATGGTTGGAACGGTGTGTTTGCATGGAAAACAAGCGGTCAGGACGATGGCTGTGGTCTGTGGCAGGATATCCAACCTGCTATAGAAAAAATGGCAGGTATCTGCGAGGATAAGATATTCCCTAACGGCAAAAAAGCTGTATAAACAAACTTTGATAAAATAATCACAAAAAGAGCCGGCTTTTGCGGCTCTTTTTTGTTGCTCTTTTTTGTGAACAAATTGTGCTGTCTGTTGACTATAATGCGGCATAATGCTATAATAAGATACGGAAAATCAATGACGATTTGCAGAGAGTAAAATGCTGTAGATCGTTATTTTTACGCATTAACGTCATATAATGGCGGCGTGGAAAGGAAGTAAAATCATGGAAGAATACAGCTACATATTGTTTATTGCACTTATACTGCTTTCGACCAAAATTCTCGGACTTGTAACAAAGAAAATGAAACTGCCGCAGGTAGTCGGTGCGTTGTTGGCGGGTGTAATACTCGGACCTGCTGTTCTTAATGTTGTAAAAGAAACTGAGTTCATCTCAGAACTGTCAGAAATTGGCGTTATCGTGCTGATGTTCACCGCAGGACTTACAACAGACGTTAAGGAGCTTAAAAAGACCGGTAAAGCGTCATTCATAATCGCTCTTCTTGGCGTTATCGTACCACTGTTCGGCGGACTTGGACTTGCCGCTGCAATGGGCGTAGGAAAGGGCGATAAGCTCGCCTGCTCACCATTCCTGCAGCACCTCTTCATAGGCGTTGTGCTTACTGCAACATCAGTTTCAATCACAGTAGAAACTCTGAAAGAGCTTGGCAAGCTGTCTACAAGAGCAGGTAATGCCATTCTCGGTGCGGCTATCATAGACGATATCCTTGGTATCATCGCATTGACCCTTATCACAAGCCTTGCAGATACAAGCGTTCACGTTGCAACAGTTCTTATTAAGATAGTAGCGTTCTTTGCAGTGGCTATCGGCTGTACGGTGGTTTACCATGTTGTGTTCACAAAGTGGAGAAAAAGAGATAAAAAAGACCTTAGACGTCACGTTATCATTTCCTTCGTTTTCTGCCTGCTCATGGCGTATGTAGCAGAGCTTTTCGGCGTAGCAGATATCACAGGCGCATTTGTTGCAGGTCTTGCAATTTCAAGCGAAAAGGACGTAAAGTATATCTCCAACAGATTTGAAACACTTTCGTATATGTTCCTTTCACCGGTGTTCTTTGCAAGCATCGGCCTTACAATGAACGGTATCAATATGAGCGGCAAAATGGTGCTGTTCACAGTTTTGCTCCTTGCTGTGGCAATAATCACAAAGATAATAGGCTGCGGACTAGGCGCAAAGGTTTGTAAGTATACAAATCAGGAAAGCTTGCAGATAGCAATGGGAATGATCTCACGAGGCGAGGTCGCACTTATAGTAGCGGCTAAAGGACAAAAGCTTGGACTTATGGGCGACGAGGTTTTCGCACCTATCATCATCATGGTGGTTGCAACAACGATAATCACACCGGTATTCCTGAAGTTTGTGTTTAAGGATAATCATGAAGAACACGTTGAGGACGAGCTTATGAAGTCTGTGGAGGGCTTCTCACAGTATGAACAGGAGCTGCAGGAACTCTCAAGAAAAGAAAAGTAATGAAAAAAAGCAAAGAGCGGAGCAAAAAACTCCGCTCTTTTTTTGTACAAAAAATCCGCTGCCACGAATGATAGCGGATATGGGTGCAGGGGCACACTTTCATATTTTATCACAGCGTAAAAAATGATATGGGCGGCGATAAAAAATCCGCTACCACGAATGATAGCGGATATGGGTGCAGGGGCACGCCCCTGCTTAAAGATTGAACATGATCTGATTGAGTACACTCTCCAGATATTCCTGTCTGCCGCTAGAAAGTGAGTCAGTAACCTCGCCCTTCTCAACTGCATACTTCTCAAGGCTCTCCATGTCAGCCTTACCTGCAATGATGTCTGCACCAATGCCTGTTGTCCAGCTTGCATATCTGTCATCAACGAACTTGTCAAGTCTGCCGTCTTCAATGATCTTTGCAGCAGCCTTAAGACCAAGTGCAAATGTGTCCATACCTGCAATGTAGCTCAGGAAAATGTCTTCCATTGTGTATGAGCCTCTTCTTGCCTTAGCGTCAAAGTTCAGACCGCCGTTTGTGAAGCCGCCTGCCTTGAGAACTTCGTACATACAAAGTGTAGCGTCATAAGCGTTTGTAGGGAACTGGTCTGTATCCCAACCGAGCAGTGGGTCGCCCTGGTTAGCGTCGATAGAACCGAATACACCGTTGTCTCTTGCAACTCTCAGCTCATGCTGGAATGTGTGCTGGGCAAGCGTGGCGTGGTTAGCTCGATGTTCATTTTGAAGTCCTTGTCAAGACCATATTTTCTCAGAAAACCGAGAACTGTAGCTGTATCGAAATCATACTGATGCTTTGTAGGCTCCTTTGGCTTTGGCTCGATGTAGAAATCACCAGTGTAGCCCTTTGAACGAGCATAATCAACCGTCAGCTTCATAAGTCTTGCCATGTTGTCAAGCTCCAGACCCATGTTTGTGTTCAGAAGAGTTTCATAGCCTTCTCTTCCGCCCCAGAAAACATAGCCCTTACCGCCAAGCTTGATAGTAGCGTCAACAGCGTTCTTGATCTGAGCAGCCGCATAAGCGAAAACATCAGCAGAAGGTGATGTGCCTGCACCATGCATATATCTTGGGTGATCGAAGCACTTAGCAGTACCCCAAAGAAGCTTCTTAGTAGGGTCAGCAGCCATTTTTTCAGCTATGTAGTCAACTACCTCAGCAAGCTTTGCGTTAGTGGTGCCGAGATCGCCGTACTCAGGAGAAAGGTCACGGTCATGGAAGCAGAAATAGTCGATAGAAAGCTTGTCCATTATCTCGAAAGCAACATCGACCTTCTTCTTAGCTCTTGCCTCAGGAGCAGCCTCGCCCCAAGTCTTGTCAGTAGTGCCGCAGCCGAACATATCAGTGCCGTCGCCGCCCATTGTGTGCCACCATGAAAGAGCGAACTTGAGCTGTTCTCTCATAGTCTTGCCCATTACAACCTCATCTGGGTTATAATACTTAAAAGAGAGGGGATTAGTTGAGTTTACGCCCTCATACTTGATCTTTGGAATATCCTTAAAATACTCTGCCATAATTTTGACCTCCGAATATATTATTGTTTGATCTTAACGATTAAACGATTACAATATAATAATACACCAAACCGCACCCATTTGTCAACTGTTTTTTATTAAAATCGCATATATTGATATAAATTAAAATTGTGGGATAACTGCATAGACACACTATTTTTTCTCGTGTCTTCATCAATATTTCTGTAATAATTTTGTGTGATAACTGCACAAATTTTGACAACTAAACTTGTGCAAACAAATGATTTTATATTTAATTTGGCAACATTTCTGCAATTGTTGCATTTTTTATGCAACAAAAGAGGTGTTTTTCGTGTATAAGTAGAAAGCGTCTTAGATACTTGCGGGCACGTACAAGCCCTGCGACTTAGTGAATACGATGAGAGATTCTGGAACAGGCTGTAGAGTACTTGTATCAGGACGTGGGCGTGCATTGTGATATTTTGTGTATGCAACACCTAGGACATAATACCAAATGTCATACCCCGAACGTAACTTGAAAATCGAATATAAACGGCTGAAACACGAACCCAACGGCAACAAATCTGTAGGGGACGACGCCCTCGGTGTCCCGATATTCCTCACCCATTGAATTAACAGAGATTATCACAACAATGTCACCCCGAAAATAATTTGGCATCAATGATACAACAATTATGCGTTATTCCTCCGAACGGGACGCCGAGGGCGTCGTCCCCTACAATTATGGATACTGTTGATACGCATACCTCCATTGAATACATTTATCCCCACCCGAAAATCTGATTTCAGACCTGCAATACCCCACAATAAATTGTACAATATGCTTCTGAAACCAGTTTTTAGCTTGATGGATATTGTGCAACCCTACAAAAATCACATAAATGACCTTAAATGACTTGAATTTTGCGAAAAAGGTGCTAAAATATAATTAGCACTCAGAAAGACTGAGTGCTAACAATCCGATCGTGAGAGTGCTGAAAACATAGGTGCGACCACGAAGGATCCTAATTTAGCATATTAAAAGGTATTATAAAAGGAGGAACTTATCATGGCGATCAAACCATTGCAGGACAGAGTTGTAGTTAAGATGACAGAGGCTGAGGAAACCACAAAGAGTGGTATCATTCTCACAGGCTCAGCTAAGGAAAAGCCTGAGGTCGCAGAGGTAATAGCTGTAGGCCCTGGTAAAAAGGACGTTACTATGGGTGTTAATAAGGGCGACAAGGTGCTTATCTCTAAGTACAGCGGTACTAATGTTAAACTGGACGGTGAAGAGTTCATTATCGTTAAAATGGACGACATTCTCGCAGTTGTTGACTAATTTCACTGCATTTTAAATAGTATATAAACGGAGGTAATTTACAATGGCTAAGGATATAATTTTTGGCGAAGACGCAAGAAAAGCTTTGCAGAGCGGTATCGACAAGCTCGCAAACACTGTTAAGATAACACTGGGACCTAAGGGCAGAAATGTAGTTCTTGATAAGAAGTACGGTGCCCCTCTTATCACAAACGACGGTGTTACTATCGCTAAGGAGATCGAGCTTGACGATCCATTTGAGAACATGGGCGCACAGCTTGTAAAGGAAGTCGCTACTAAGACTAACGACGCTGCCGGTGACGGTACAACAACAGCTACATTGCTTGCTCAGGCTCTTGTCAGAGAGGGTATGAAGAATATCGCAGCAGGCGCTAATCCAATGGTGCTTAAGAAAGGTATGGATCAGGCTGTAGATACTGCTGTTGAAACTATCGTCGCTAACTCAAAGAAGATAGAAGGCTCTGAGGAGATAGCTAGAGTTGGTGCTGTTTCAGCCGCTGATGAGAACATCGGTAGCTTATCGCTGAGGCTATGGAAAAGGTAACTGCTGACGGCGTTATTACTCTTGAAGAGTCAAAGACTGCTGAAACTTACAGCGAAGTCGTTGAAGGTATGCAGTTCGACAGAGGATATATCGCACCTTATATGGTAACAGATACAGATAAAATGGAAGCTGTCCTTGATGACGCTTACATTCTTATCACAGACAAGAAGATCTCTAACATTCAGGAAATTCTTCCACTTCTCGAGCAGATCGTAAAGGCTGGCAAGAAGCTTCTTATCATTGCCGAGGACGTTGAGGGCGAGGCTCTCTCAACTCTTATCGTAAACAAGCTGAGAGGCACATTCACTTGCGTAGCTGTAAAGGCTCCTGGCTTTGGCGACAGAAGAAAGGAAATGCTTCAGGATATCGCTATCCTTACAGGCGGTCAGGTAATTTCATCTGAACTTGGTCTTGAACTCAGCGAAACAACTATGGAGCAGCTGGGCAGAGCAAGACAGGTAGTCGTTCAGAAAGAGAACACTATCATTGTTGACGGCGCAGGCAACAGCGACGATATCAAGGCAAGAGTTGGTCAGATCAAGTCACAGATCGAGAACACAACTTCTGATTTCGACAGAGAAAAGCTTCAGGAAAGACTTGCTAAGCTTTCAGGCGGCGTAGCTGTTATCAAGGTCGGTGCTGCAACTGAGGTAGAAATGAAAGAGAAGAAGCTTAGAATTGAGGACGCTCTGGCAGCTACAAAGGCGGCTGTTGAAGAGGGTATCGTAGCAGGCGGCGGAACAGCTCTTATCAACGCTATGCCGGCAGTTAAGAAGCTCGTTGACAAGCTCAGCGGTGACGAAAAGACAGGCGCTCAGATCGTTTACAAGGCTCTTGAAGAACCAGTTAGACAGATCGCAGTGAACGCAGGTCTTGAGGGCAGCGTTATCATAGACAAGATAATCCGTTCAAGAAAGGTCGGCTACGGCTTCAACGCTTATACTTCTGAGTATGTTGACATGATACCTGCAGGTATCGTTGACCCTACTAAGGTTACACGTTCAGCACTCCAGAACGCAGCTTCTGTTGCTTCAATGGTGCTCACAACTGAGAGCCTTGTTGCAGACAAGAAGGATCCACAGGCTGACGCTGCTATGGCAGCCGCAGCGGCAGGTGCAGGCGGAATGGGCGGTATGTACTAATAAGCTCCCATGACTAATATCTGATATAATTTACAGCCTCCGTAGTTATCCTGCGGAGGCTGTTTGTATGGAATAGGTAATATTTTATGATATAGTTTACAAAAATCAAATAATATCCTCGATGCTTTTGTAAGTAAAATCCAAAAGTATTGATTAATTAAATTAAATATATACATATTGTTGCAGACGTCCGCTTAAAAATTAAAGCAAATTA
>NZ_QTYG01000079.1:0-7602 GCF_003462045.1 Ruminococcus sp. AM31-15AC
CGCTGTGAAAGTATGTGGGCAAGAATGAAAGAAGAGCTGTTCTACAGCCGTGAGGACAAGCCGGAGAACTACACTATGAAAGAGTTGAAGACCATGATCTGGAGATATTTTATGAGTTACTGGGCCAACAGAAGAATCTGCACCGCCAACGGTGGTCTGCCTCCGGCAGCCCGAAGAAAGCTCTACTATGATCATATCTTTCTCGTTGCATAATTCTTGTTCGAATAAAATGTGTCAAGTGATATTGACAAAACCAAAGTTCGGACATAATCCGTCCGCCGACCCTTGGCTGAACAAATTGAAATGCCATTGCGGTTCGGGATTTAAAAAGTACAAATGGCGGACGAACAAGAAAGACGGCAAGGAGGTTTATGGTTATTCCTGCTATCGTCGCAGTCAGTCGGTCAGTCCACGTTATCTGTCAAATCACGGGATTGAGGCGGATGGTGTGTGCGATATAAAAGGCATTTGTCAATGGAAACTTGAAATGATGGCGGACAAGATTTTGGGCGAGGTGCTTGCGGACAGATATGAGATCATTGAAAGGGTGCTTGACTTGATCAACAAGCACTGCATGGACGGAACCGATTCGTTGCAGAAAAACGCCTATATTATCAAATCCAAAATTGAAAAACTTGAAGCGAAAATACGCAAGCTGGTTGATATGTATGCCGAGGGAGATATTGAAAAGGACGAATACCGAACGGTCCGAGCTGATTCAGAAGATGAGCTTGAGTGTTTAAAAGCGGAGCTTAAAAGGAACGACACAGCTGATACGGTCAGCGGAAACTGCATAGACACGGATCGTATTCGCAGAACTCTTGATGAGATACTTTCTGCTGACAACGGTCACATCAACGATGAAATTATTAGCAAATTGGTATCGAGAATTACGCCGGTTGACAATACAAATTTTGAATGGATAATCAATCTCGGCGAGGAGAAAAGTGAAAAAATACGTTGTACGCTCACAGGCAGAAAAAACTCTGCTGAGCTTACGATCGGTGACGGCGAAAGCTGTCACTTTACATACTGGTTGATAAATCTACTTGGTTTAAACGGTGAAATTGTCATAAAAGCTCGTGCAGGTGAGCTGCTGCACAGGCTGCTATTGCACAGAAGAAGTAATTCTTGCAAAGTTTAGGATATCTGAATAGATAACAAAAATTTCACCCCGTGTCTTATGATACGGGGTGTTTTTGTGTGCGAATAAAAAAATAATAGAGGTCTGACGTTTGAGCCAGACCTCTATTTTGCTATGGACAATCACTTTTTCTTTATTTTTTTGTAGTCACGCTCTTTGAAACCGACCATGCACCGTAATATTTTGTGCCGTTCACTGTCGTGTAGGAATGGACACGAACGTAATATTTCTTGTTGCCGCTAAGTTTGGAAATTGTGGTCTTGTCGGTCTTGTTGTTTGTTATGGTGACTTTCTTTGCGTTTGTAAACTTGGAGTTAGTTGCATACTGTATCTCATAGCCCGTTGCAGAGCCTTTCTGCGCCCAATCCACGAAAAATGCTTTGGATTTAGACGTAAGCTTTTGTATCTCCTGCTTGGCAGGATTTATTGTAAATGTCTTTGTGATAACGCCGCCATATTTGCCTTTGCCTGTTATCTTGACAATTGCCTTGCCGATTTTTTTGTTGTTTGAGTAGGAAGTTGTGTAATCAGTTTCGTTTTTCAGGGCAGTGCCGTTGTATTTCACAGTAATGTTCTGCGTTATAGCCTTGCCTGTGTATGCCTTGGTGGAAATGCCAGAAACGGAAGCTTTTGTGATATCATATTTTGCGGTCTTTATGCTTTTTATGTCAGACCATGGACCATAATAAGTCTTGCTTCCAACGTTTGTGTAGGAACGGACACGGACGTAGTATGTCTTATCGGCTGTCAGACCACTTATTGTCAGTTTATCTGGCTTGTTGGCAGTGAGGTGTTTGGAAGCCGCACCGCTCATGTTTGCACTGGTGGAATACTGAATGTCATAGCCCGTTGCAGAGCCTTTCTGCGCCCAATCCACAAAGAAGCCTTTGTATCTTGTTTCAAGCTTTTGTATGGTCTGCTTGGCAGGGATAATGTCAAAGCCTCCGGTATAACTGCCGTAGTAGTTGCCCATGCCTGAGATAGTGATGTTAGCATGACCGATTTTAACATTGTTCGTGACTATCACACGATAGTCGATGTTCTGACGGAGAACTTTGCTTCCGTCCTTAACAGTGACTGTCGGAATAATTGCACTGCCTGTGTACTGTGCAGTGCTTGCATAGGAATAGCCTGATGTTGGAAGCTTTTTTGCGGTGACCTTTACAGTGCAGACGGCAGACCTTCCGTTAGGCAGGGAGGCTGTTATCTTTGCTGTGCCTTTGCCCGTGGCGGTCACAACACCGTCTTTTACTGTGGCAACGGCTGTGTTGGAGCTTTTCCATGTTACTGTCTGAGTAGTGCCTGAGGTCACGCTGGCTTTTAGGGTAATGCTGTCGCCGTATGTGACTTCTTTTGACGTGGAGTCAAGAGTTATCTGTGTATTGTCGTCGCTGATAGGATAGCTTTTCAGATCGGGCAGACTTGAAAGTGTCACTGCATAGTCGCTGTTATAGACCTTTTGCCACATACTTTTCTCGGTATATTTCTCAGAGCTTGATATGCAAAACTCACCGCTCCATGTGCCGAAATACGACCATGCGGTGTTTGCATCAAAGGCTTTGTCAAGGTCGAAAAGACAGCCGTTTTCTGTAAGGGCAACTATTTTTCCGTTTGGTGAACAGTCTGTGGCTTCAAGATATTTTGAGCTTTGTGCTGAATAATCTCTTGTGCCGGGGTAGATATCCTCTCCGATTATGTCAACATATTCGTCGCCAGGATACCAATTTGCCGCCTGACCATTCCATACCCATATAATATTGTCAAGCTTGTATTCATTCGTGAGCTTGTTATATATTGCCTGCCAAAGCTTTTTGTAGGCTTCCGAGCCGTCTGCACCCCACCAGAACCAACCACCGCTTGCCTCGTGGAGCGGTCTGAACAGTACCGGAACGTCTGCGTCAGAAAGACGTTTGAGTTGTTTGGCGATCTCGTCAACGTCGCTCATAAGAGTGTTGTAGCCCTTAGGGTCTGAGCCGTTCATTATTTTGGTAAGCGAGAACTTTGAGCGGTCAACGTTTTTGGTGTAAAAACCACCCCACCAACGTGGATTTCCGCCGTCTGTACCTGAGAGAAGATATTTGTCAGGGACGTTCCAATGCCAGCAGAATGTTACTATTCCTCCTGCCCGTGAAAACTCGATAGCCTTTTCGACAGCGTCGGAGGTGTCACCGTTCTGGACACGGCATGGAGTATAGCGCATAAAGTCAAGACCCAACATAGCAGGGGTCTGACCAGTGGCGGACTTTATAGCTTTGAATTCAGCGCCGTTAAGACCACCGTCGCAATACTGTCCTGTTATGACCTTTTTGCCGTAAACGTCTTTCATATAGCTGTAAAGGCGCTGTGTGCTTTGTGAAGCGTATGGGTCAACGAGATTTTCAGCGGCAGTGTAGGCATTTGAAGAGCTCATTTTTTCTATGGTTATGTAGTCAAGAGAAAAATATCCCCACGACATTGTTATTTTGACAGTGTTCTGACCCTTTTTGAGATAAATACCATTCACTGTGGACGCTTTATAGGCAGAGCTGTTTGCACTGCTGAAAGTGCCTGCATTTGAGCCGTTTACAGAAAGGTTGTTTATCTTATTCGAGCCTTCTCCGCGGCTGTAAAGCTTTATTTTGTAGTATCCGCTTTCGCTGACTGTAACAGTCTGTGACCATGTGCAGCTTGAGTCTGAAAAACGAACTGACCTAGAGCCTGATGCGGAGCTGTCTGTTTGGATATAGGCAGAGCCACCTAGAGTGCCGTTTTCGGCTTCGTATTTAAGCGTCTGCTGTGCAAAAACAGAAAGCTGAGCCGAGCCTGTGGTGAGCATTGCCACACTTAAAAATGTGGCTGCGACCTTTTTGATATTGAACTTCATAGATGTTTTTTTCCTTATTATATTATTTACTGATAAAGCTAAGAGCTTAAAAGCATACGTTTATTTTAGCATAATTTTTGTGAATTGTAAACAATATATCAAGGCTAATTATAAGATGATTTGTAAACTTTAATTTTGCTTATTTCATTAGCCAAATTTCGCAGACGTATTCGGTCGTGTATGAAATATCACCATTAAGCTTTTGCTGACTCTCACATCTATCATATATTGTGCAGCCGAGATATTTGTAATCCAGTCTTTGTGAATAAACTGTAAGGTCACCTTCGTCATCAGTGAAAAGTAAACATGAGAGATCCGTTTTTTTGGCAAATTCAAGTGCTTCATCATAGCTTTTAAGATTGTCAGTAAGAACGCCTGCAAGTATTAATTCTCTATCTGATGGGAGGTCAACTTCATTAAGATTGCTGTTAAGCTTATTCAATGTTATTTCATTCCAAGTGTCAATCTCGCCCTCACTTTCCACATAGAGGACAAGTTCTCATTTTTTTACGCTCCCTTGATTTGGTTATTTTAATTCTATCACATTTTCTGTAAATTGTAAATATGTGTGAGACGTTTTGCATGATTTTCTTTTATAAAAGAATGCTCACTGTCTATGCAGGCTTTTATTTGACATTTCGTCATTCATGTGATATAATCATAGTGTGAGCGAGCTATGCGATAGCGTAAACGTTCTAGGTTTATGAGGAAAGTCCGAGCATCATAGAGCAGGATAGCTGATAACGTCAGCCGAGGGTGACCTTAGAGCCAGTGCAACAGAAATATACCGCCAACTTTTGTTGGTAAGGGTGGAAAGGCGGGGTAAAAGCCCACCAGAATGGCGGAGACGTCATTGCTATGTAAACCTTATCCGATGCAACACCAATGGTAGCTTGCAAGTCAATGGCTGCTCGTCAGACTTGGGGCTATAGGTGGCTAGAGCTGTGCGGCGACGTACAGTCCAGATAGATTATCGCACTCGACAAAACTCGGCTTATCGGTTCGGTCACATTTGCTCCGTCAGTTAAACTTTTTTAAGCTTAACTACGGGGCTTGCTTTTTAATAATATATAAATTTAGTCATTTGTTTTGTATATTATAAATAAATTTCTATAATTCCCCTTGTGATTTTACGGAGAATATGTTATAATAACGCTAGACGTATTTATATAAGCAGAGGAGGGCTGTTTGTATGGACATACCAGATAAGACCTATAACGAAAAGTTCGAGAGCTTTTTGAAAATACTTGAAAGCGATGACAGATTTGATAATGTGTGCAAGAATTTTCTCGAAAGTATTTGCTCTGCGCTTTATGTCAATGCGGCTACGGTAACTGTTTCAGGCTATGAAAACTCAGAACCTTTGAGTTATGAATTGATCGCTGATACACATAAATATACTGTATTTGCTTTTGATAAAGAATTTAATAGAAATAGATACAATGCAATGAAAAAAGCACTTATGCAAACTGGTATCCACGTTGCGGATAAGGCTCACCCGAATGGAGATAATGAGGAAATAACCCTGCGTGGAGCGGTGTATCCTTGTTCACTCACTTGTGCTGTCAAGGACGCAAATAAGTATGTTGCATATTTCAATCTTTTGTCCTCTGATCCTGAGAGAGTATGGTCACCTGAGGAGATACAGCTAGCCTCACGTCTGACATACATACTTTCTGGCATGCTCCATACTAGGAGAGCGGCTGAACATGCTGAAAGCACTACTCGCACGCTTACTGACGTTATGGATAATATGAATTCCTATGTGCTTGCAGTGGTACAGGACAGCGGTGAGATAGTTTTTGCCAGCAAGATTTTTGAACAGTATTATGGAAAACTGGTCGGCAAAAAGGAAAGTGACGTTTTCAGCAAGACTTGGTGTGAGCTTCCTGCTCACAAGGAAGGAATGCTTTTTGGAGGAGATTATTATTCCGAGATCATGGACAAATGGTTCAATGTGTCGGAAAAGCTCATAAAATGGCATGATGGCAGGACTATCAGACTTTGCACACTTAATGATATCTCAGAAAAGATAAATTATGAGAGGGTCATCGAAAAGCAGGTCTTTTACGATAATCTCACAGGTCTTCCTAACAGATTAAGTCTTGACAAGAGTATACAGGGCATTATTGAAAGCGATGAGATCAGTACTGTTATGCTCATTGACCTTGATAATTTCAAGAACATAAATGACAGCTATGGTCATAATAATGGTGACCGGCTTCTCAAAGAGATAGGTAAATTCTTTGTGGATTTTGCCCAGAAGAATAGAAAGCTGAGCGTTTTTAGATTTGGCAGCGATGAGTTCGTTGTGCTTCTGAGAGATCAGGATCAGACCGAGATCGACGAAATATGCAAGATCATACATGATAAGTTCAACACAGAGTGGCAGATAGCTAACAGCAGTTGCTATTGCACTTGTTCAATGGGCGTGGCGAAGTTTCCAAAGCCCGATGATACTGTAAATACGGTACTTAAAAGGATCGACCTTGCCATTTCATATGCGAAAAAGCAGGGCAAGAATTGTACTATAAATTATAATGAAACTATCGGCAGGATACTTTCAAGGCAGATCGAACTTGAAAGGCTCATGCACAAGGATATCACAAACGGCTTTGCACATTTCACGGCGTACTATCAGCCTATATTCAGCAGCTCCGAAAAGAAGCTTGTGGGCTGTGAAGCGCTTATGAGGTGGAATCCACCTGAGTTCGGTCAGGTTTCCCCTGCCGAATTTATCCCTATGGCGGAAAGGCTTGGCTATATCAATCTATTGGGCGAAAACATGATAAGGATCGCAGGCAGACAGTGCAAAAAGTGGGCTGACGCAGGGCTTGATTTGAGAATGAACATCAATCTGTCTGTAGGTCAGATAATAGAGCCTGATTTTCTTGACAAGATAGACGCACTTTTTGACGAAACAGGCGCACCCCCTGAGAAGATATGTTTTGAGGTCACAGAAAGTCTTGCTATCCATGATATGGAAAAGATGAAGGAGCTTTTGAGGCATATAACAGACAAGGGCGTGAAGATAGCACTGGACGATTTCGGAACGGGATATTCTTCGCTTAACTGCATCAAGGAGATGCCGCTGAATACCATTAAAATAGACAAGTCGTTTATTGATGATATCGCAAAAAATCCTGACACTGCGGTGTTTGTTAAAATGATAGTTAATCTTTCTCACGACCTGCATATAGCAGTTTGCGCAGAGGGCGTTGAGGAACAGGTGCAGTTCGATATCCTGAGAGATCTGGAAACTGACGTTATACAAGGCTATTATTTCGGCAGACCTATGCCGTCAGACAAGTTTGAGGAGAAGTTCCTTAGCGAGAAACTCCAGTCAGTAAAATAAGTCGCCAAAAAAAGAAAGTTCGACCGTCGGGCGTAATACTCGGCGGTCTTATAAATAATCCTGTATAATAAAACTTGACACATACAAAACAATCAAAGTATAATAAAAACAAAGGAGTGTGTCATCAATGGGAACAGGAAAACAATATGATGAAGAGTTTAAAAAGCAGGCAATAAAGCTCGCAAAGGAGATTGGCACCAAGGCAGCAGCAGATGAGCTGTGCATCCCCAAAGGGACGCT
>NZ_QTYG01000008.1:0-77596 GCF_003462045.1 Ruminococcus sp. AM31-15AC
TTGGTATTTTTTCATCAAATTTATTATACCACAAAAAAGACTGCTTTCCTACCCTTTTAAGGGTGGTTGCAGTCTTTTTTTATTGCGCGTTTTTTTACAGCGCCTTTTTTTGTGCATATATTTGTATTATAATTTTTTCTTTTTCATTTGACCCTTGTTGCGTGGATATTTCTCAGGCGTTTCAGATACTTTTCTTATGAGGATAAGTGTTCTGCCGTCACCTGTTGGAAGCTCATAGTCAAAGACATCTTCGACCTTTCCTCCCAGTATCTTAATAGCATTTTTAGCCTCTTTCAGCTCGTCATTTCCTCCTGAGCCTTTCAATGCAACGAAATATCCTCCGACTTTTACAAAAGGCAGACAGTATTCGCATAGGTCGCTGAGGTTTGCCACTGCTCTTGCTGTGGCAATGTCAAATTGTTCACGGCATTCCATGCTTCTGCCAAGCTCCTCTGCTCTGCCGTGTATGCAGGTCGCACCAAGGTCAAGACTTTCTGAAAGCTGAGCAAGAAAATTTATCCTCTTGTTAAGGCTATCCAAAAGTGTAAGCTTTATATCGTCACGGACGATTTTCAGTGGACAGGACGGAAATCCTGCCCCTGTGCCGACATCTATTACCGTTGCATTTTCTTTTACCTCGAAAAGTGTGAAAGGATAAACGCTGTCAAAAAAATGCTTTATTGAAATTCCCTCAGGGTCAGTGATAGCAGTAAGATTTATTTTCTCGTTCCATTCACAAAGCAGATCTGCATAATCTTCAAAGCGTGAATAATCACTGTCAGATATTGTTATATCATAATTATCAAAAAGCTTTATAAAATCGTCCTTAGAAATAAGCTTTGACATACTATTCCTCCCTATGGTCATTCTTTGATGAGAGCCATACCAAAAGCACACCCACGTCAGCAGGGTTTACTCCGCTGATTCGGCTTGCCTGACCAACTGATACAGGCTTTATTTTATTGAGCTTTTCAATTGCTTCAAGTCTAAGACTTTTTATATCATTATAGTCAATATCCGCAGGCAAAGCCTTTTTCTCCAGCTTTCGCATAGCCTCCACCTGTTCAAGCTGTATCTTTATATAGCCGTCATATTTTATCTGCAATTCTACCTGCTCTTTTACTTCTGCTGAAAGCTCAGGTCTTTCCTTATCGAAAGGAGCAAGCCCGTCATATGACACCTGTGGTCTGCGGATAAGCTGAGCAAGCTTTATGCCGTTGTTGAGAGGGTCAGTGCCTACAGATTCAAGATAGGCATTTATCTCAGGATCTGGTGCAATATTTATTTTTGAAACACGCTTTATCTCAGCGGCTATCTGTTCATTTTTGTCAAGCAAATGCTGATATCTTTCGTCTGAGATAAGCCCTATCTCATGACCTATAGGCGTGAGCCTTATGTCAGCGTTATCTTGTCTTAGCAAAAGTCTGTATTCGCTTCTTGATGTGAGCATTCTGTAAGGGTCTGAACAACCCTTTGTTACAAGGTCGTCAATAAGAGTGCCTATGTATGAGGACGCTCTGTCAAGAATAAGCGGTTTTCTGCCGAGAATTTTCAGTGCGGCATTTATGCCTGCAATAAGACCTTGTGCGGCGGCTTCTTCATATCCCGAAGTGCCGTTGAACTGACCTGCGCCGTAAAGACCGTCAAAAGCCTTGAACTCCAGCGTAGCAGAAAGCTCTGTAGGGTCGCAGCAATCATATTCTATGGCATAGGCATTTCGCATTATCTCAACGTGTTCAAGTCCTTTTATAGTGTGCAAAAATTGAAGCTGAACAAACTCAGGCAGTGATGACGACATACCTTGCAGATAATATTCGTCAGTGTCAAGACCCATTGGCTCAATAAAAAGCTGATGCCTTGGCTTATCTGAAAATCTCATTATTTTGTCCTCGATAGACGGACAGTATCTTGGGCCAATAGCGTGTATCCTACCCGAATATATAGGTGAAAGATGTATGTTATCTCTTATTACCTTGTGTGTTTCTTCATTTGTATAAGCCACATAGCATTTGACTTTATTTTCAAGCTTTTCATGATTATCAAAAGAAAATGGCGTTATATCATCGTCACCGCACTGAACTTCAAGCTTGTCAAAATCTATGGAACGCTTGTGTACACGGGCAGGAGTGCCTGTTTTGAAACGTCTTATTGTCATTCCTGCCTTTTTAAGACATTCTGTCAGGCTGAGTGCAGGCAAAGTTGCGTCAGGGCCGCTTGAATATGATACTGCACCCACATGGACAGTGCCGCCAAGGTAAGTTCCCGTTGAGATAACAACAGCCTTGCAGTCATACTCAGTGCCAAGCTTTGTACGCACACCACGGACAGTTTTGCCGTCCTCCTCAAATAAAATATCAGTTATCTCAGCCTGCTTCAGATAAAGCCCGTCAGTATCTTCGATAGTCTTTTTCATAAGTTTATGATATTCAACACGGTCTATCTGCGCCCTCAGACTATGAACAGCAGGACCTTTTCCACGGTTGAGTATCCTGCTTTGCAGAAAAGTTTTATCCGCCGCTTTGCCCATTTCTCCGCCCAAAGCGTCTATCTCACGAACAAGATGTCCCTTTGCAGTTCCGCCTATAGAGGGGTTGCATGGCATATTGGCAACACCGTCAAGTGTTATGGTAAAAAGTGCCGTCTTTAGTCCAAGCCGTGCCGCCGCCAAAGCCGCTTCACAGCCTGCGTGACCTGCACCTACCACAATAATATCAAAATATTCCTTTTGCATAATAAAACCACCTGTCTGAAAATAAGACCATATAAATTACTTTCCTACGCAGAATTTTGAAAATACCTCGTCTACCACCGCTTCTGTAGCTTTTTCTCCTGTCAGCTCCAAAAGTGCATTTGCGCCATTGTCTATCATCACAGTAACAGCGTCCAAAGTCTCTCCCATATCAAGGCTTTCAAGAGCCATGGCAAGATATTTTCTTGCACGTTCTGCACAGGCTATTTGACGCTCGTTTGCAAAAATCGTGCTGTCAGCGTCATATCCGCCAATGCCCAAGAGCTTCTCTGCGGCTTTTTGCAGCTCTTCTCTGCCCTCGTCAAGCTTCGCAGAAATCTCTATCACATAGTCTGAATATTTTTCAAGCTGCGACCTTTCAACAACATTTTCAAGGTCAGACTTGTTGAGAACTATGATAACTTTCTTTTCAAGCCTTTTTACATATTCAAGAAGCTCCAAGTCTTCCTCGTCAAGCTCTCTTGAAATGTCGAAAACTTCTATCACAAGCATAGCGTTTTTAAGCTTTTTCTTTGCTATCTCAACGCCTATTTTTTCAACTTCATCATCAGTTTCATGTATACCTGCAGTGTCGGAAAGCTTCAAAATAAGCTCGCCAAGCTTTGCACTTTCTTCGATAACATCTCGTGTAGTGCCTGCCACATTTGTGACTATGGAGCGATCATATCCCAACAGCATATTCATAAGTGTCGATTTTCCAACGTTCGGCTTGCCTGCGATAACAGTGTCAACACCGTTTTTCAGTATCATACCGCTGTCATGATCTGCTATTATTTTATCAAGCCCTGCCAAAGCGTTTTTAAGGCTCTCTCTGAGATTATCCTCAGATATCTCAGGCAAGTCCTCCTCCGGATAATCCACCCATGCCGCAAGCTCACCTAGTATTGTGACAAACTTTCTTGACATATCAGAAATCAGCCTGAAAAGCCTGCCCTCTTTTGTAAGATTTGCAGAATTAAGCGCATATTCTCCCTGAGCGGAGATAGTTTCCATTACACCCTCAGCCTGAGTAAGTGAAAGCTTTCCGTTGAGAAAAGCCCTCTTTGTGAACTCACCCCTCTGAGCAAGCTCTGCACCCTGTTCAATGCAAAGTCTGAGAACTTTTTTTGTAACATATATTCCGCCATGGCATGATATCTCGCAGACGTTTTCGCCGGTGTATGACTTAGGCGCACGGAAAACCGTCAGAACGCCGTCATCAACTTCTCTGCCGTTTTTGTCAACTATTTTTCCATATGCACAGGTATAGCCTGCCATGTTTTCAACACTTTTGCATGACAGCGGTTTAAAAACTTTTGCACCTATGCTCATGGCATTTTCACCGCTTATTCTTATGACTGATATACCGCCCTCAGCGAGTGGTGTCGAAACTGCACATATATCTTTCATTTTTACCTCTTTTTACTCCGACAGAGCCTTTCCCTGCCATGAATTTCTTCTTCCCATTTCCTTGTCTATCTCGTTCATAACGCAGAATTTTTTCAAACTCCACAAAGGTGCAACAAGGTCGTCCTTTGCACCATCACCTGTCACACGCTGTATTACTATCTCCGCAGGCAGAAGCTCCAACTGGTCGCAGACGATATTGACATACTCGTCCATATCCAAAGCCCGAAATTCTCCACGCTCATACATCTGTGCAAGCACAGTGCCTTTTAAAACGTGCAGAAGATGTATCTTAATGCTTTGTATATCAAGCTGACCGAGAGTTTTAGCCGTTTCAAGCATCATATCCCTATCCTCACCGGGAAGCCCGTCGATGATATGCACGCACACATTCACATTGCGTTTTCTCAGCATTTCATAGCCTTTGAGAAAATCCGCAAAAGTATGACAGCGGTTCATTTTCAAAGCCGTTTCGTCATGTATAGTCTGCAAGCCAAGCTCTACAGTAAGAAACGTCTTTTCCGCAAGCTCACCGAGCAAGTCGGCTTTTTCTTCGTTGATGCAATCTGCCCTTGTTGCGATAGAAAGCCCTGCCGTATTTTCAAATGACAGGGCTGTATAAAACATTTTTCTCAGCGTTTCAACGTCAGCATAGGTGTTTGAGCCTGCCTGAAAATACGGTATGCACAGACCCTTGCTCCACTTCTTGCTCATTTTCTCCCTTATCTCTCTGTACTGAGTAAGGATATCCTCATGAGGGTCGCCTGCAAAATCTCCGCTCATTTTTGCCGAGCAGAACACACAGCCCCCCACACCTTTTGTGCCGTCTCTGTTCGGACAGCCAAGATCAATATTAAGGGGTATCTTGAAAACCTTAGTGCCGAACTTGTGCCTTAGATAATAATTATAGGTATGATATCTTTTATTGTCATCAGAATAGGGAAAAGGGTTATCAAATCTGCTATTCATCTGACGGTCCCTCAGTTTGCTCGGTGGTTGGTTCTGCAGTTTCTGTCGGCTGAGTTGTGGTCTCAGTTGCCTTTGTTGTGGTCGTGGTAGTAGTAGGACCGGGCTGTACTATAGGCTCAGTTTCGGTGACAGTATAGTAAGGCTTGTCATTATTTGTGGTAGTGGAAGCCGTTGAAGTCGTTGTGGTGCTTTTAGTTTCCTCTGGTCTGTCAATAGCAGTGGTAGTTGTTGTTTTTTTCTTGTCCTCTTTTTTCTTTGTGGTAGTTACTTCACCGTCCTGCGGTTTTGCAGTGGTGGTGATAACATTTTCGTCAGGATCATCACTGTTATTATTAGTCGGATGATCGAAGCTGTTGTGATTAGAATCAGTATTGTCAGGCGTTTCCTTTATAGGGTCAGTGACCTTATTGCCGATACCGTAAATAAGAGAGATACGCTCCTCAACAGCTTTCATGGCGTCAGGAAAAGGTATACTATTATTATAAGAGTCCTCCAATGCCTGAGTGTAATCCCCTGAAAAGAAAGTCTTGAATGTTAAAGACAGATTGTTGTCCTCCACAATGTCGCTTCCTGAAACTGAAATAAAGAATATGCAGGCAAATAGCATTATGACCGCTATGGAAAGAAGATTTATAAAGCTGTAATGCTCCTCCAAATTCGTTTTGGCAAGCTCTTCAGCCGCTTCCTCCGCAGCCTCGCATTCCTCCGGTATCTCATATTCATTGTCATCGTGAACGATATTGAATCGTGTAGTTTTCTTATCCATTAGTATTTTCCTCTTTTTATGCCGCATATTCAGCCGCAAGTGTTATAACGCTCACTGCAAAAACAAGCACTGTCATAATGGTCTTTGTTATCATAACTCTGCCATAAGCCGCCTGAGACTTCTGTGAAAGCTTTTTAAAAATCTTGCAGAAAGCCCTTTTTGCAGGTGGGCAGACAATAAAGAACGATATTACTATAAGGGTGATATTTTTCAGCACTGCACTTTTTACAGACACGCTCAAGGTGTATTTCACATTTACTCCTGCAAGTGCAAAGAGCCATTTTTTATAGCCGTAGAAGCTGTCAAAATAAAGTCCTCCAAAAATAACGAGAGCTGTCAGCACAAGATAGATATACTTCACAAGGTCAGGCAGCTTTGAAAGCGGTCTTTCAAGAAACAGCTTTTCAAGGATACAAAGCACAGCCGCACAAAGTCCGACGATAATGAAATTCACCTTTGCCTGATACCATACAGAAAGAGCCAGACCGCAAAGTATATAGCATACAAAAGTAAAGACCTTGTTCATGTTTTTTTTGCAGCAGAAAACCTCGCTGAAAAAGTCAACAACAGTTGTATTGAAGCTTTTTATCATACCGGTGAAAAGTCCGTCAGCCTCAATGTTTGTGTAGTTGTCGGGATAAACAAAGCCGTTTGTAAGACCAAGTCCCATTGCCATATCCGAAAGTCCTGTGAAAAGAAAATAATACTGAGCCAAGAATGACAGCATACCAAGCCAACAGCCAAGGGTAGTTATCTCTTTGCCGTTAAGTCCTGCAAGCTTTATCTGTTCAAAAACGCCTGCAAGAAGCACCACCTTGCCAAAACCGAAAACTATCTTATTAAGTCCCTGGTTGAGCTTTGCTCCTGTGATCTCACGATGCCTTATCTGTGGCTCAATATCACCGTATCTCACAAGAGGTCCCACAAGCATAAAATGCAGTGACACCATATAAGTCAAAAGGCAGAAAATGTTTTTTTCTGCTTTGCAGTTGCCCTTGAAAACGTCATAGACATAAGAAATCCCTCTGAGCATATAATAACCCATACCAAGTGGAAGTATGGCAGCGTCAAAACTGAGCTTTTTTACCTTATTATAAAGGATATTCTGACCGAATATCAGCATAAGAGATACGTTCATTATAATATCCAGCGCCAAAAATATCCTGCAAAGGGCTTTGTTCTCACGGTTTTTTGAAATAATAAGACCAAATATCCAATCAAAGATAACTGACAGAAAAATAAGACAGAACACAAAAGGTCTGCCCCAACTGAAAAACAGCAGGGAACAAACTATCAGAATGAGGTTTTTATATTCTGCACTTCTGTCGAAAAGCGAAATAATGGTCATTATCGGGAACATTCCCAGTATAAATATAAGATCGGAATAAACCAAAATAAATTGCTCCTTAATATTTTTATGTGTTAAAATATTTTTATATTTTTTTACTTATGATTTATACCTATAATTTTATCACAATTCACTAAATATAGCAAGCAAAATTATAAAGAAAATCTAAATTTTTCAGTTTTCTTCAAAAAGTATTTGCAATTAATAAAAACTGTGGTATAATTATAGTAAATAAATGTGCAATTCTACTTGGGGAAGGAGTGGCAGAGTTGGCTTCAATTTTAGTTACAGGAGCAAGCGGAATGATAGGCTTGTACCTTACATCCAGCTTACTGCACAAAAAGCATCGTGTATTCGGTATAGATACACGCAAAAATGAGTTTATTGGAACTGATCCAAACTATACTTTTATCCAGTGTGATATTACAGATAAGGACGCTATTACAAATGTAATCGATAGCAACAAGATCGACGTTGTCGTGCATCTGGCAAATTCTGTAGATAACGATATAGATCCATATGTAACAGACGCTGAGATGAAAAAGAGCAAGATATGTGATAAGTTCATATATGCGGCTGCAAACAAGGCTGAGGTAAGGAGCTTTATCCTGCTCAGCACAACAGCAATATATGGTGTACAGAAAGGCAGAGAACCAATAAGGGAAACTGCTCCTGAAAAGGGAAATTCAAACTATGCAGATCTTAAGATGACATCTGAGAAGATAATGCAGAAGGAATTTAAAAAGTCTGAAACTATACCTGTTATTGCCAGAGTAGCTCCTATTTATGACGCTGAGTATACACAAAATCTGAGAGACAGAGTATTTGACGCAAAGGAAAATGTTGCATACATATTCAATGATGGAGAATACGGTTTTTCATTCTGTTGTGTATTCAATCTTATCGACTTTATAAATGGTATCATCAATGTGCCGACAGGAAGATATGAGGGAATCTACAATCTTGCTGATTCAAGGCTGATAACGGCAAAAGAGATAATTGATTATGAAAAGGAACATCACCGCATAGGTGCAGTTATCCAGAAATCACCTGGAATGGGAATAAGCATCAACAAAGGTAAGATGAAAACTGATTATCGCTATTTTGACCCATCTATCACATTCAACAACTGGAACATAGACAACACAAGGGCAAAGAGAATAGCACCTTTCAGATGGACACTTTCAAACACAAAATAAACTCACAAAGGCAGTCCCAGGGCTGCCTTTTTTGTATTGTTCCATGTGGAACATTTGATATAACAGGAGAGCTAAGATATCATGGAAAGCAATAGGTTAGTTAAAATATTATGTGTTGTCTGTGCGGCAGGCTGTTGTCTTTCCTCTTGCGGAAGCACAGGGGAAGAAAAGCCCAAAAAGCTTTCAAGCGTCAGCACAGGAGTCACCACAACTGTGACCACAAATAAAAAGTCTGCCGAAACTATCACGGGTTCAGTGACTACTATACAAACAGCAGCGACTTGTACAAAGATAGTTTTTGATGGCGGCTATACCCTTTTTGCAAATGTGCAGGGGGGATATACTCTTATAAACAGTTCAAATGAGATAGTGAACTCTTTTGAGATAACTGATGATAACGGTGATAAGCTTGTACTGACTTGTGACGGAAATACTGTCACTGTCACTAAGAACGGAAAAAAGGTCAACTCGTTCAGTTATAAAGGCACAAGGATAATAATATCAGCCAACGAGGTCTACTATGCAAACACAAAGGTGACATATGTTGATGAAAGCTTCAGCAGCTTTAACGTAACTGACAAGGTGACTATAAGGTGTATCGCAGAGAACAAGTTTGAAATTGTAAAAGACGGCAAGACAGTAAAGAAAGCTACTGTAAAAGATGTGAACGGCTCAAAGTATGTGCTTGAAGCCATGGATAAGGGCATGGAGATAACAAACACTGATAATGAGCTTATGGAATCCATAGTGGTAGGCAATAACTACATAAGCGTGTCAGGGGATAAGGTTATCATAAACGGAAAGACCATGCGGCCACCTCACAGTGCAGATATAAAAGCTGTGACTACAACTGTTACTACAACAACGACAACGGCTGCTACTACCACAACGACTTCAAAGAAAACTGAAAAGAAAACAGAAACGCAAACTGAAACTGTTACCGAGCCTATGCAGGAAGAACAGCCCTCTGCTCCTCAGCCTGCCGAGCCTGCTGAACCTGATTCAAGCACGAATATGTCAAATAGAAATCTTTCTGCTGAAACATCTGAAATGCTTGGCTATGTAAATGAAGTCAGAAAACAGTATGGTTTAAGAGAGCTTGAGGGACTTGAGCTTCTCGACTCTGCGGCAGATGTGCGAGCAAACGAACTTCTGGAAAATTATTCTCATGACAGACCTGACGGCAATTCATACATCACAGCTATAGAAGAAACTGACCTTCCTGAATGGCGTGCGGTGGCTGAAAATATCGCATATGGTATGAACAGCATGACCACAGTAAAAGAGGCTTTCGACGCATGGATGGATTCACCGCCTCATAGAGAAAATATCCTCAACCCTGATGTGCGTTACATGGCGTGTGCAAAAGCCACAAAGTCAGACAACGGGGAATACACCTATTGGGAACAGCTTTTTTACAGCGACACATAAAAAAAATTGGACAGACTTTTGAGCCTGTCCAATTTTTTTGTTCCATGTGGAACATTTTATTCTGCCTGCTTTTCCGATGGTATCTTTATAATATATTCGATATAATCCTCGTGGTCGATACGTTTTGCGTCAGCGTTCACCCCTGCCATTCTCATAACATCTATCGCCTTATTGACACTGTTGAAAAACAATCTAACATCTTTTAACATAGCCGCTCTTTTGTGATAGCTCGCACGCTTTTCATCATCTTTCAGAAGCTTGGCAATATATTTTTCCAATGTGTCAACTGTCCAACCACTTTCAGCCGCTTTGTTCAACACAGCAAGCCTGCGGTCACTATCTGTGATCTTTAGCAAAGCCCTTGCGTGACGTTCTGACATATTGTTATCGAGAATTATTTTGCGTTCCTCAGCGTTAAGTTTCAGAATACGAAGCTTGTTTGCAACTGTGGATTGAGCAAGTCCAAGACGAATAGCCGCAGATTCCTGAGTCATGCCATATTTTGTGATGAGCTGAGAGATCGCTTCAGCTTCTTCAAAAAAGTTCAGGTCACAACGTTGGATATTCTCTATAAGTGCAATGACCTGCGAACGTTCCTCTGTGGCATTGATAAGTATACACGGCACTGACCTTAATCCTGCAAGCTTTGCCGCACGCAAACGCCGTTCGCCTGACACAAGCTCAAAAGTGCCTTTTACACGCCTCACTGTGAGAGGTTGTATGATCCCGTCCTGAGAAATGCTTTTTGCAAGGCTTGTTAGTTCGGCAGGTGAGAAATATCGCCTTGGCTGAACAGGGTTCGGCCTTATCTCTCCTATGGAAATGTCGATTATTTTGCCTAACGTCTGATAGGGTGAAGCCCTTTGTGATTCGTCAGTTTCTTCGCTGAAAGCTTTTGTTAATGTTTTTGGGAAAATACTCATATTTTATACCTCCGTTTCATTTTAAAATAATCATAACACTTCACGATCCTCAATTCTATATTTTATTCAGAAAACTTTTCTGCTCTTTATGACCTTGATTTTGATATTGATACTTTATTCTTTGTATTATTTTCTAAATTGTCATGGGCTTTGTCGGATAAAGTAAAAAAACTGATTTGTTCCATGTGGAACATTTTCAAGAAAATTTGTAAAAGGGTCTTTTCAAAAGTGAAAAATTGTAGTATAATAAATATGATATAATTCTACTTAGAAAAGAGGTCAAGAATATGGGAAAAATAATTGCCGTTTCAAATCAGAAAGGCGGCGTTGGAAAATCTACTACTGTTGTAAATCTTGCAGCGGTTTTTGGACTAAAGGGCAAAAAAGTCCTGATCGTTGACTTTGACCCACAGGGCAATACTACCACAAGCTTTGGTATAAAGAAAAAAAGTATCAGAAATACAGTGTTTGACGTAATATTTGAAGAATGTTCGATATTTGAAGCTGTCGTGCCAACTTCCTGCCGTGGAGTTTCAGTTGTGCCGACAACTCAGGATCTTTCAGGTGCGTCTGTATCACTTGTGAATGAAAAGGACAGAGCAATGAAGCTTCGCAACGCTCTTATGCCTGCAAAAGAATTTTATGACTACATATTTATAGATTGTCCCCCAACTCTCGATATGCTCACAATAAATGCACTTGCGGCGGCTGATTCTGTACTTATCCCTCTCCAATGCGAGTTTCTTTCACTTGAGGGTCTTGTTGAGCTCCACAATACTATCAACAGAGTAAAAACATCATTCAATCCTGACCTTGATATTGAGGGCATTTTGTTTACAATGTGCGTTGAAAGATACAAGATAACAGGTCAGATAATAAGCGAGGTCAAAAAGCATTTTGCAAAGGAAGTCTTTGAAACTACCATACCGAGAAACGTTGCTTTGTCGGAAGCCCCAAGCTTTGGTGAGCCGGCTATTTATTATGATAAGAAGGCAAAAGGCTCAAAGGCATATGAAAATCTTGCAAAAGAAATAGCTAAAAGAGAAAAGAAAAAAGCGGCAAAGAATAAAGAAAAATAATGTTCCACATGGAACATTGTATCTTATAATGTGAAAGGAAAATACAATGGCTAAAAAAAGCAAAATGGACAGAGGCTTGGATAGCCTGTTCTTTGATAATTCTATAGATGAGGTCACACGATCTGATAGTGAATCGGGAAAAAATGATAATGGCGAAAATGGCATTTCCACAGTAAGGATATCTCTTATTGAGCCTGACAAAAATCAGCCGCGTTCTGAGTTTGATGAGGACGCTCTTAATGAGCTTGCGGAAAATATCAGACAGCATGGTGTTTTGCAGCCTATACTTGTAAGACCTCTTGACAATGGAGGATATAAGATAGTTGCAGGCGAGCGCAGGTGGCGTGCGGCACGTCTGGCTGGACTTGATGAGATACCTGTTTATATAAAAGAGCTTACAGATCTTGAAGCCGCTGAGATATCCCTTATTGAAAATATCCAGCGTAAAGACCTTACACCTCTTGAGGAGGCGGCAGCTTATCAGACTCTTATGGAAACCTATGGTCTTACTCAGCAACAGGTGGCAGAAGCTGTTGGACGTTCACGTTCCGCTGTGGCAAACTCTATCAGACTTCTTTCACTTAGCGAAAATGTGCAGGAAATGCTCCGTGACAAAAAGCTCACCGAGGGTCACGCAAAGGTGCTTGCAGGCGTTGCGGATAAGGATACTCAGGAGAAGCTTGCCACAGAGTGTATAGAAAAGGGCTGGACGGTAAGAGAGCTTGAAAAAGCTATCGCCGCTTTGGAAACAAATAAAAAAGCTGAGAAGAAAATAAAGCGTACTATCACAAATCCTATGTATACTGAGTTTGAGATAAGAGTAAATCAGGCCACCGATAAGCTTCGTGTAAGTTTAAGCGAGGAAAAAAAAGGCGGCTCAAAGCTTGATGTAAAATTCAGCTCTGATGTTGATGTGGATAAGATACTCAATGCCCTCGCCGAACTTCTTATGAACTGCTAGTTTTATAATTTATATATATAAAAAATGTCTGTTTCGGCAGGCATTTTTTTATCTGTGTAATACAGCACGTCTGAAATATGAGGAAGTCATAACTAACCGAAAATAGGGGGTTTACAGCGTATAAATCAAGAAAAAATGTGGTAAAAGGTCTTTACAAATTGAAAAATAAGTGGTATACTATAAGAGTTAAAACAGATGTATCCTGAGAAAGTTTGTTACAGCTTACTTTTGAAGAAAATATCTGCTGTCCTTAAACAGACGTGCTTGAAAAAGTACGCTAAAAAGGAAATTTGAGTTTTGAGCTTTTGCTTGAAATATCGAGAAAGGAATGATTCTAAAATGGCAAGAAAAATGAAAACCATGGACGGAAACAACGCTGCTGCTTGGGCGTCATACCCATTTACAGAAGTTGCTGCTATCTATCCAATCACACCATCATCTGTTATGGCAGAAGTAACAGACCAGTGGGCTGCCAAGGGTAAGGTAAACCTGTTTGGCACTCCTGTAAAGCTTGCAGAAATGCAGTCTGAGGCAGGTGCTTCAGGTACAGTACACGGCTCACTTGCAGCCGGTGCGCTCACAACAACATATACAGCATCACAGGGACTTCTTCTTATGATCCCTAACCTGTATAAGATCGCAGGTGAGCTTCTCCCTTGCGTTATCCATGTATCTGCAAGATGTGTAGCTTCACACGCACTTAATATTTTCGGCGACCATTCTGACATCTATGCTTGCCGTCAGACAGGTTTTGCTATGCTTTGTTCTTCAAACGTACAGGAGGTAATGGACCTGGGTACAGTTGCTCACCTCTCAACTATCGAGGGCAGAGTACCATTCATCCACTTCTTTGACGGATTCAGAACATCTCACGAGATCCAGAAGATCGAGACATGGGATATGGAAGACGTAAGAGATATGGTAAACTTTGAAAAGGTTGAGGAGTTCAGAAAGAGAGCTCTTAATCCTGAGCATCCTGTACTTAGAGGTACAGCTCAAAACCCTGATATCTTCTTCCAGGCAAGAGAAGCTTGTAACCCATACTATGACGCTATCCCTGGCATCGTAGAGGATTACATGAACAAGGTAAACGAAAAGATCGGCACAAACTACAAGCTGTTCAACTACTACGGCGCACCAGACGCTACACACGTTATCATAGCTATGGGTTCTGTTTGTGACACTATCGAAGAAACAATCGATTACCTCAACGAGAAGGAAGGCACAAAGCTCGGTCTTGTTAAGGTTAGACTTTACAGACCTTTCCGTGCTGACAAGCTCGTTGAAGCTATCCCTTCAACTTGTGAGCAGATCTCAGTTCTTGACAGAACTAAGGAGCCAGGTTCTGAAGGCGAGCCACTTTATCTTGATGTTGTTGCTGCTCTTAAGGGTACACAGTTCCATGATGTAGCTATCGCTTCAGGCAGATATGGTCTTGGTTCTAAGGATACAACTCCTGCACAGATCAAGGCTGTTTACTGGAATGCAAGCTGGAAGGATACATATAAGCCAAGATTTACTATCGGTATCGAAGACGATGTTACAAACCTCTCTCTCGAAACTGAGGGCAAGCTTGACTCTGCTCCGGCAGGCACAACAGCTTGTAAGTTCTGGGGTCTTGGTGCTGACGGTACTGTTGGTGCAAACAAGAACTCTATCAAGATAATCGGTGACCATACAGATCTGTATGCTCAGGCATACTTTGCATATGACTCTAAGAAGTCAGGCGGTGTAACAGTTTCTCACCTGAGATTCGGTAAGACACCTATCAAGTCAACATACCTTATCAATCAGGCTGACTTTGTTGCTTGCCATAACGAGTCTTATATCACTAAGTACAACATGGTACAGGATATCAAGCCAGGCGGAACATTCCTTCTGAACTGCCAGTGGGAGCATGAAGAGCTGGATAAGCACCTCCCAGGTCAGGTAAAGAGATATATCGCTGAGAACAACATCAAGTTCTATACTATCAACGGCGTTAAGATCGGTAAGGAGATCGGTCTGGGCAACAGAATAAACACTGTTCTTCAGTCTGCATTCTTCAAGCTTGCTAACATCATTCCTATCGACGACGCTATCAAGTACATGAAGGACGCTGCTACAGCTTCTTATTCTAAGAAGGGCGACGCTATCGTTAAGATGAACCATGACGCTATCGACGCTGGATGTCAGCAGGTTCACGAAGTTAAGGTTCCTGCATCTTGGAAGAAGTGCAAGGATACTCCAATGGGTATGCCTGCCGCTAAGTGCGCAGATAAGACACTTCAGGACTTCGTAAACAACATTCAGATCCCTTGCAACGCTCAGGAAGGCGACAAGCTCCCTGTTTCAACATTCACAGGTATGGCAGACGGCACATTCCCACAGGGTTCTGCTGCATTTGAGAAGAGAGGTATCGCTGTTGACGTTCCTGCATGGAATGGCGACAACTGTATCCAGTGTAACTTCTGTTCATATGTATGTCCACACGCAGTTATCAGACCTGTTGTAATGACAGACGCTGAGCTGAAGAAGGCTCCTAAGCTTGCTCAGGAGAAGGCAGTAGCTATGACAGGTATGCCTGGTTACAACTTTGTAATGACAATGTCTGCTCTGGACTGCACAGGCTGCGGTTCTTGCGTAAATGTTTGTCCTGGTAAGAAGGGCAACAAGGCTCTCAGCATGATGCCACTTGAAACTCAGCTCGCTGAGCAGGAAGTATTCAACTATGGTCTTACACTTGCTGAAAAGCCAGAAGTATTCGAGAAGTTCAAGGCAACAACAGTTAAGGGCTCACAGTTCAAGCAGCCACTGCTTGAATTCTCAGGCGCTTGCGCAGGCTGCGGTGAAACACCTTATGCTAAGCTCATCACACAGCTCTTTGGTGACAGAATGTACATTGCTAACGCAACAGGCTGTTCATCAATTTGGGGTGGTTCAGCTCCTTCAACTCCATACACAGTAAACAAGGACGGCAAGGGTCCAGCTTGGGCTAACTCACTGTTCGAGGATAACGCTGAGTATGGTTACGGTATGTTCCTTGCACAGTCAACTATCAGAAACAGAACTATCGCTAAGGTTCTTGAGCTGTCTAAGACAACTAAGGCTGCAGCTCTCAAGAAGGCTTGCGAAGAGTATCTTGAAACAGTAGACGACGGCGAGAAGAACTCAGCAGCTACAGATAACCTTATCGCAGCTCTCAAGAAGACAAAGAACAAGGCTACTGAGGAGATCCTTAAGGACGCTGACTATCTGAGAAAGAAGTCAATGTGGATCTTTGGCGGTGACGGCTGGGCTTACGATATCGGATTCTCAGGCGTTGACCACGTTATCGCTCAGGGCGAGGACGTAAACATCTTCGTATTCGATACTGAGGTTTACTCAAATACAGGCGGACAGTCATCTAAGTCAACTCCAACAGGTGCTATCGCTCAGTTCGCAGCAGCTGGTAAGGAAGTTAAGAAGAAGGATCTCGCAGGTATCGCAATGTCTTACGGCTATGTATATGTAGCTCACGTTGCAATGGGTGCTGATTACAATCAGTGCATCAAGGCTATCCACGAGGCAGAGTCTTATCACGGTCCTTCAATCATCATCGGTTATGCTCCATGTATCAACCATGGTATCAAGGGCGGTATGTCAATTGCTCAGACAGAGGAGAAGAAGGCTGTTCAGGCTGGTTACTGGCATCTGTACAGATTCGACCCACGTCTTAAGGCAGAGGGCAAGAATCCATTTATCCTTGATTCTAAGGCTCCAACAGCTGACTATAAGGACTTCATCATGGGCGAGGTACGTTACAACGCACTTGCTAGACAGAATCCTGAGAGAGCTGAGAAGCTCTTTGGTAAGGCTGTTCAGAACGCTAAGGACAGATATGATTATCTGCTCAGATACGCTAAGCTTTACAATACTGAGGAAAAGTAATCTAAGTTACTATAAAAAAGACGCTCATGCACTTCGGTGCGTGGGCGCTCTTTTTTTCACCACAAAAAAAGGGTACTGCCACGTTGACAGTACCCTTTATATATGCAGTGGCGAACAGCGTTCGACCGTTTATTTTATCGCATGGATAAAATATTATGGACTACATATCCTTTTTGATAAGATAAGTTTTCAGTATAGCCGCAGTTGTCTTTGCGTCAGGGAGCTTGTTTTCCATGACCATTTTGTAAGCTTCTTCAAGAGGCATTTTTGTTACGTCAAGGAACTCGCCCTCGTCAAGGTGCTGCTCACCGAAATCAAGTCCCTCTGCCATGTACATATGGATTATCTCGGTATCATAAGCCACTGTAGGATAAATACAGCCAAGATAAGTCATTTTTTCTGCCGTTGCACCTATCTCCTCTTTAAGCTCACGCTTTCCGCACTCCAAATGATCTTCACCGTATTCAAGCTTTCCTGCAGGTATCTCCATAAGTGCGGTCTTGAAAGGATAGCGGAACTGCTTCACAAAATAAACATTCTCGTCCTCGTCAAGAGCAACGATGCAAACTCCTCCAGGGTGATGAATGACCTCTCTAAGCGTCTTGTAGCCGTTTTCAAGCTCCACTTCATCACAAGTCAGGTGAACGACCCTGCCCTTGTATATCTCTTTTTCACTGATAGTCTTTTCGTTCTGATACATTGTATATCCTCCCTTTCAGGTTTATGCGTTCTTTTCAACAGGCTGAGATTCTTCTTTTTTCTTTCTGCCTGTAAATCTCACTGCGCCAAGGTAAACGATAAGCGAGCCGAAGCCAATGGCTGTTATCACCTTGCCCCAGAAAAGTCCCTTTGTTTCGTAGGTGAACTGGATGTCGTTTGATCCCGCAGGACAAAGCACAGCCATAAAGCCGTAATCCACCTTTTCTATTTCCACGTCCTGACCATTCACCTTTGCGCTCCAGCCGTCATCATATGGAACTGAGAAGAACACAAGGTTATCCTTGTCAAGGTCGATCTTGGCGTTGAAACCGTAAGAGTCATAACTGAATGATGAACAACTGTTTGCACGTCTGTCAAGGCAGTTCTGATAATACTGATCTGTTGAGTAGTCAGTACCCTTAAAGCTGTAGTAGCTGAGAATATTATTGTATTTTGCAGCCTGCTCAGGGGTAAGCACAAGGGCTTTCATGAGCATTGATGTCTTGTCTACCTCTGAAGCCTTCTGAATGTCGCTGTCAAGGCAGTAGTAATCATATGTGAAGCCCATTGGTACATAATATTTGTTTTCGTAAATGTTGAAACCGTTCTGAGTATCAACATATTCAAAGCCGTAGAGATTTGCAAGAGTTTCAGGCTTCGATACCTCTGTGATACCTTTTCTCTCGCTTTCTGTTAGTTCATTGAAATAGTATTTTACGGAAAACAGGCTTCTTAGCGGATAGACCTTGGTTTCCATTCTTGATGCAACATCTCTCGTTTGTCCGATAGAGCTGTAGAAATCCATGATAGATGTTGAAACAACGCTGTGGAAGCATCTCATTGATGAAAGCTTCCAGAACATACACCAGTTGTCAACATTTTCTGAGGTATCTATTCTGTAGAAATTGTTGTCAGCATTGAAGTTCTCTGATCCAGACTCCAGCTTATCCATGTTGATGTTGTCGCCACCGTTTATGGCTCTGTTGATGTAGTCGGTGTTGTCAGTACCCTGGGTTACGCCGTATACGATAGAAGAAGTCATGCAGATGACCACAGCAACCGCCGTCATTGCAGAAGCGATCTTCATGTAGTCAAGCTTCTTCTCTGCGACCACATATATAAGCGTGCCAAGCATTATTATCATTACTATGGTAACGATAGCCTGAATGTAGTAAAGCTCGATATATTCAGGGACTTTGCCATAGGATACAACGCCGTTTTCGTTTGTCGGAAGCAGACCGATGCCAATAAATATCGCACATACTACACAAACAGGCACAAATCCCTTTTTCAGATCGTCCTTGTTTTCTGCGATGACCTTTGCTGTCATAAGGCACATAAGCAGTATAGGCATATAATACCATCTTGCATAATATGACGCATTGAAAAGGACGAAAGATGAGTTCAATATAGCACGCAAGCCATTATGCCGAACACGATAATAGCTTTTGTAAGCCAACTGTCTTTGCCTTTCTTTCTCGTTCTCATAAACGCTATAACGCCTGCCATTGAGAACATAGGCAGATAGCCTGCCATTGAAGCCCATCTTGCCTTGTCTGAGTTAAGGATATTTATTCTTGCAGGCATATCGGAAAGCATAAAGAACGATTGGATAATTCTTGGTATTCTTACATTTTCACCGTATATAACAAGGTCAAGTCCATAAAGTCTTTCGTTTACACGGTAGTTGCCCATTACGCTCAGCGCTGACGGCAGGAAGATAACAGCGGATATCATCACACCGATAACAGCCTCGAGGATAAGCAGACCGAACTTCTTCATGTCAATTTCAAAGTCCTTGTCAAGGCACCTCAGGAAGAAGTAGATAACAATGAATACGACTTCGCAGGCAAAGAAGAAATAGCTTATGGTCGCACATATAGCTACCGCTACTGCAAACGGACCCTTCTTGTTCTTTTGAACCAACAGTTCAAATCCTAAAAGCATGAGAGGGAAGAACGCAGTTGCGTCGTGGAAGTGGTTGAAGAAAACGTTGTAGGTCTGGAAGCCTGAGAAAGCGTAAAGCAGACCGCCTATAAAGCAGGCGCTTGTGTTGTCAACAAAAAATCTGATATAAGCGTAGGCTGTTATTGCGGCGATAGCGTTTTCAGCGCAAGGAGCCATGGTATCAGATAAGGCACTGCACCTGACGGGAAAAGTGTAGTGAGCCAGAAAAATGGCGAGCCAAGGAGATAGAAAGCATATGAGCCAACAAAGCTCGAGCCTAAGTCCGTTCCCCAATCCCAGCCCATGTTTCCGCTGCGAACAGCGTCATGACAGTGCTGATAGAACATCATCTGCTGTGAGTTGAAGTCGCCATAGTAGAGAAAGATGCCCTTGTTCACTATCATTGACGGTATGAACGAGATCATCATGCCGATAAAAGCCACCGCAAACAGCAGCAGATACTTTTCTTTTGGCTTGCTGTCAGGGCTTTTTAGAAGTCCGTTTTTCTTAAACATTGTCTTGTCCTCTTTTTCTTTACTGATAATATATTGGTAAAAAACCATACACAATTCATTATAACACAGCTACATATAAAAATCAACATTTTAAACAGTCTTTAGGACGATTTTGAATAAAAAAGCTCATATGCAATAAGCACATGAGCCAGTCCGTTGCAAAAATGTCAAATCAACGGGCGAACACTGTTCGCCCCTACATACAAACAACGTGAATATGCAAAAGCATATGAGCATAGTTACAATATTATTTATTCCCTTTTCTCTGAACAATGAAGATACCCGAGCAGACAAGGATAAGTGCGGCTATCCCCTGAACGCCAAAAATGCCTTTTTCATCAAGCAGGATAGTTGAAAGCAGCACTCCGCACACAGGGTTCATAAAGCCGAAAATCGCCACCTTTGAAACAGGGTTGTGCTTCAAAAGCACTGCCCACAGCGAATATGCCGCCGCTGATACAAAGGCAAGATACAAAAGCATCAAAAAAGCCTTTGCGCTCATGTGACCAAGCCTGCCGCCCATTAAAAAGCCTATGACAGTGAGAACTGCTCCACCGAAAACGAACTGCCAGCCGCTAAGCATAACAGGGTCTTCTGTTTCGGAATAGCGCTTCATATACACCGATGAAAAAGCGTATGCACAGGTGCAAAGAAAAATAAATCCGTCCCCGAGAAAATTGAAGCTTACCCCCGAAAGTCCCCCGAGATTTATAACAATGATACCCGAAAATCCAAGTATACAGCCTGCTATTTTCACAGCGGTGAGCTTTTCAAGCTTGTATAAAAGCGATGACACAAGTATCGCAATAAAAACGTTCGCCCCAACTATTATCGCTGCCTTTACCCCCGTTGTGTGGGCTAGACCTATGTAGTAGAAAAAATACTGCAAAATTGTCTGAAAAAGGCTTATTATCATGATCTTTGGTATGGAAGTCTTTGTTGGCAGGAGAATTTTTCTCTCCGCTCCGCTTCCCATGGCAAGAGCCATTAGCCCTGCCACAAAAAATCTTATGCCCCCAAACACAAGCTGCGAACCGCTGTCATTGGTGGTTATGTTCATAAGGCTGTAGCCTATTTTCACACAGGAAAATGCACTTCCCCACAGCATACAGCATATGGACGCAAGAACAGCCACTACCCATGTTTTTGTCAGAATATCTTTTTTCTCGTTCATACATTATCCTATCTATAGCAAATTGTGGATCTTCACAGAAAGACCGCAGCGGCGTAAAATGCTGCTGCGGTCGAAAGTTACTTTTTGTCTTTTTTTGCTTTCTTTTCCTTTTTGCGTTTCTTCTTGTTTTCCTTTATTATCTTCAAAGGGTCGCCGAAACGTTCCTTATCGTCCTTGACAGGCTCAATAGTTTCGCTCTTTGTCATGATATCCGTCATTTGCTGTAAAAGCATCGACTCCTCGAACATATCCACAGCTTCCTCGCAGGTGTCAGCTTTGCCGTCCACAAGAAACTGTTTTATCTGCTGAACGTTCTTCATATAGTCAAGTGACATGAAAGGCACTCTCTTTTCAAGAGCCTTGTAGTAATCATCTCTCTGACGTTCTACCTGCTTTATTCTGTCATCAAGCATTATTATCTGTTCATTTATGCCCTCGTTCACTTCAACCTGCTTCTGTTCAGCAGCAGTAAGTCTGTATTTGTTCAGTGCGATACCGAAAACGCCTGCACCGATAAAAATAAGTGCACCTGCAATAATGCCCACTATAATAAGCTTTGTGCCAAGGAGCAGCCACAGCAGCAGAAAAGCCACCAATCCAATGCCGATGCTTATGCCTAAAGACTTAATTATTTTATTTTTTATATTGAAGTTTTTAACAACATAATCGTTGTCATGGATATAAGTTTTGAGGTATTCTTTATTTTCCTTGCTGACCGTTACAGCGTCCTCAAACTCAAAATATCTTTCAAAGTATTCGGCAGCACGGTCAATTTTTTCAAGCTCAGTTTCGTTAGCCATATATACTCCCTCAGATCACGAAAAAATTTCTAAAAGCAGAACCTTTTAGTCTTTTGCGTGGTGCGTGATAGTGAACACTGCACAAATAACACGCTATATTTCCCACCATATTACTACAATTATAACACACGGCATAATTTTTGTCAACCATATTAAGCATAGTTTTCGTAAAAATAAGACACGGACTTCTGTAATTAGATTTTTATAGACAGGTAAAAAAAGAGGACGAACACAGTCCGTCCTCCGATATGCTTAAGTATCTTACTCTGCTGTTTCGTTGTTTGTAACAGCAATGTCAGGAGCTTCGCCATTTTCAGCAGCTTCTCTAGCTGCCTTCCTCTCCTTTGCCACCTTTATGAGAGTTTGCTTGATAGACTCCAGCATTTCCTGAGTGAAAGGAAGGTTCTCGCCAAATGGGTTTACAACAAAGCCCTGTACCTTTGGCGTCTGCTCAGTGAGAGCAGCTATATCCTGAAATCTCATTGCAAAGCTCTGGAATGGCTTGTCATACTGAAGTTTTTTAGCCTCCTCTGGGGAAGTGAAAACAGGGAAAAATGTGCCGTTTGTTTTGTTGTTGTTGAGAAGAATGAACTTAGCCTTGCTCTTGTCCTCAAAATTAACATGGTTTTCAGCGTCGGCAACAAGCTCTGTTGTCTTTTCTACCATTGCAGGCACGAGAAATGTGCAGGCAAGCGCTGTGTTTATTACCTTGTTTTGAGTTTCTGCACAGAAATTCTTTCTCATTTCTGCGATAGCTTCTATAAGCTTAGGGTTGTTGTCGAAATTTGGTTTCTGATTGTTAGCCTTGAGTTCTGCCATTTTTAATTACTCCTTGTCTGTTTCTTCAAGATTTGTTTCGATTATAAATTTAGGTCTAGCCTTTGTTTCCAAATAGATCTTGCCTATATATTCTCCGATAATGCCTATAGCCAAAAGCTGAAGTCCGCCTATCGCCCATATAGACGTGATAGTTGAAGCCCAGCCCTGAACAGTGTGTCCCACTGCCCATGTTATAAGGAAATATATAAGCATTATAAGTGATACTAAAAATACTATTATACCGATAGTGGTGATAAATCTTATAGGCTTTACAGAAAGTGAGGTTATTCCCTCAACTGCAAAGGAAAGCATTTTTTTCAGCGGATATTTAGATTCGCCCGCCACACGCTCGTTTCTTACATACTTAACGATGTCGCTCTTGAAGCCAACCATAGGCACAAGACCTCTCAGAAACAGATTTACTTCCTTAAACTCTGCCAGAGCGTCTATAGCCCTTTTGCTCATAAGTCTGTAATCAGCGTGATTATACGTTATCTCAACGCCCATATGCTCCAAAAGCTTGTAATAAGCCTGAGCAGTTCCACGCTTGAAAGCGGTATCCTTTTCTCTCGATGAACGAACGCCGTAAACAATATCACAGCCCTCTGCCCTCTTATCAAGAAAGCCGTCAATAGCGTTTATATCGTCCTGCAAGTCAGCGTCCATGGAAACAACGATATCAGCATAGTTTCTTGCCGTCATAAGACCAGCCAGCAGTGCGTTCTGATGACCTTTGTTTCTTGAGAGTTTAAGACCTGTGAAAACAGGGCTTGCTTCGTGGAGTTTCTGTATTATCTCCACGTTTTGTCCTTTGAGCCGTCGTCGACGAACATGACCTTGCTGTTCTGTGCGATACGACCTTCTGCCTTCAGCTCATCGAGCTTTTTTATAAGCGCTTTCGCTGTGATAGGCAACATTTGTTCTTCGTTGTAGCATGGTATCACTACATACATAGTTTCTGTCATTTTGTTCTCTTATCCTTTCTCGTATTCGATCCCGAACAGGTGGCAGGCGTTTCTATTTGTAATGTCAAGCACTTCCTGCGGATCGAGTTTTTTTTATCTCAGCCACGACCTTTGCCACTTCTTCTATCATAGGGCTTTCGCACCTCTGTCCTCTGTAAGGAGGGGGCGCCATGTAAGGGCAGTCCGTTTCAAGAAGAAGCCTGTCCATTGGGACAACTTCAAGAGCACGTTTGGCTTTTTTAGCATTTTTAAAAGCAAGCGCACCTGTAAACCCGATGTACATACCAAGCCCAAGCACTATCTCTGCGGTCTCCGCCGAGCCAGAAAAGCAGTGAACTACACCTGACGGCGCATATTTGTTCAGCACGTCAAGGCAGTCCTGAGTGGCTTCACGGCAGTGAACTATAACAGGCAGACTTTTCTTCACAGCATATTCCACCTGCTTGTCAAAAAGCTTTATCTGTCTTTCTTTGTCATATCCCTCATAATGATAGTCAAGCCCTATCTCACCAACAGCAACAAGCTTGTGAGTAGAGCAGGCTTTCAAATAAAGCTCGTCAAGCACCTGCATATAATTTTCAGGAAGAGTATCCATACACTCAGGGTGAAAGCCCACAGAGGTATAGAAATTCTCATATTTTTTCGCAGTTTCGATGCCGAACAAAGACGATCTTTCGTCCGTTGCGGCGTGGCAGACCTTGTCTACAGGAGAGTCAGGGTCGCAAAGAAGCCTGTCAAGGACTTCGTATCTGTCTTCATCGAAAGCGTGATCGTCATAGTGACAATGTGAGTCAAATATATTTTTTATGGCAAGGACGTCCTTTCGTAAAAATATACAAACATATTATATCACAACTCGCCAATTTTGTAAAGCTTTTTATTGTAAAAACGGGCATAAAAAACGGGCGAACAAACCGTTCGCCCGCAAAGATCTTTATTTTACTAGAAAGCTATCTTCTTTTCGATATAAGCTACCAGCTCGTCGATCTTGATACGCTCCTGCTCCATTGTATCTCTGTCTCTTACTGTTACACAGCCGTCCTCAACAGAATCAAAGTCATATGTGATGCAGAAAGGTGTACCGATCTCGTCCTGACGGCGATATCTCTTACCGATAGAGCCTGCCTCGTCATAGTCAACAAGGAAGTGCTTTGAAAGCTCTGCATAAAGCTCGCCTGCCTGCTCGCTGAGCTTCTTGGAAAGCGGAAGAATGCAAGCCTTGAAAGGAGCAAGTGCAGGGTGGAAACGCATAACAGTTCTAACGTCAGGCTTCTCCTCTGTGCCGATGTTTTCCTCGTCATATGCTTCGCAAACAACTGTCAGGAACAATCTCTCAACGCCAAGGGAAGGCTCGATAACGTATGGAACGTATCTCTCGTTTGTTTCAGGGTCAAAGTAATCAAGGCTCTTGCCGCTTGTCTTGATGTGCTGATTAAGGTCATAATCAGTTCTGTCGGCAACGCCCCAAAGCTCGCCCCAGCCAAATGGGAAGAGATACTCAAAGTCAGTTGTAGCCTTTGAATAGAAGCAAAGCTCCTCAGGTGAATGATCTCTCAGACGAAGGTTTTCTTCCTTGATGTTAAGGCTAAGGAGCCAATCCTTGCAGAAGCCTCTCCAGTAGTTGAACCACTCAAGGTCTGTGCCAGGCTTGCAGAAGAACTCAAGCTCCATCTGCTCAAACTCACGAACACGGAAAATAAAGTTACCCGGAGTGATCTCGTTTCTGAATGATTTACCTACCTGTGCAACGCCGAAAGGTACTTTCTTTCTTGTTGTTCTCTGGATATTTGCAAAGTTTACAAAGATGCCCTGTGCAGTTTCAGGACGCAGATAAAGCTCAGACTTTGAGTCCTCAGTTACACCCTGAAATGTCTTGAACATAAGGTTGAACTGACGGATATCAGTGAAGTTGTGGCTGCCGCAATCTGGGCATGGGATCTGCTTTTCCTTGATGTAGTCCATCATCTGCTCGTTTGTCCAGCCTGCAACGTTAGTGCCGTCGAAATCTTCGATAAGGTTGTCCGCTCTGTGACGTGTCTTACAGTCCTTGCAGTCCATAAGAGGGTCAGAGAATCCGCCGATATGACCTGAAGCCACCCAAGTCTGCGGATTCATAAGGATAGCGGAGTCAAGACCAACGTTGTACTTGTTCTCCTGAATGAACTTCTTTCTCCAAGCGTTCTTGATGTTAGTTTTCAGCTCAACGCCAAGCGGACCGTAGTCCCAAGTGTTTGCAAGACCGCCGTAGATCTCGCTTCCAGGGTATACAAAGCCTCTGTTTTTACAGAGAGCCACGATCTTATCCATGGTTTTTTCAGAATTATTCATGAAACATTCTCCTTATACAAAATATAATACTACCATTATATTTTATAGCAAAATTCCGCAAATGTCAAGGCGTTTTAGCGATTTATTACTTTGTGTAGTTATATGGCTTTTTATCGTTGCAAAAAATCACGCATTGTGTTATAATAAAATAGTATCGCTATGACTATTCATGCATTGGAACATATTAGGAGAATTTGACTTGATGAACAGTTTTTTTATCGGAAACGTTGAAATAGAAAAGACCGCCGCATTAGCACCTATGGCGTCGGTGGCAGATAAATCATATCGTCTTATGTGCAAAGAGTATGGTGCGTCATATCTTGTAAGCGAAATGATATCCTCGAAGGGTCTGTGCTTTGGTGACAAAAAGACTGCACGTCTTTGCGAGATAGAGAGCGAGGAACGCCCTATGCTTTGCAGCTTTTTGGGGAAGACCCTTATTATATGGGAAAAGCGGCTTATAAGCTCAACGAATTTTCCCCTGATATCATTGATATAAACATGGGCTGTCCTGTGCCTAAGATAGTAGGCAATGGCAGCGGTTCTGCACTTATGAGGCTTCCTGACACTGCGGCAGAGATATGCAGAGAGGTGGTAAAAAACGCAAACTGCCCTGTTACAGTGAAATTCCGTGCAGGCTGGGACGAAAACAGCATAAATGCAGTGGAGTTCGCAAAACTCATGGAGCAGGCAGGGGCAAGCGCCGTCACCTGTCACGGCAGGACGAGAACGCAGTTTTATTCAGGCAAAGCCGATTGGGATATAATAAAGCAGGTAAAAGGGGCTGTTAAGATACCCGTTATAGGCAACGGCGACGTTGTTGACGGAGAAAGCGCAAAGGCAATGTATGAGCAGACTGGCTGTGACCTTGTGATGATAGGCAGAGGAAGCTACGGCAGACCATGGGTTTTCCGTGACGTGAAGCATTATCTTGAAACAGGGGAAAAGCTTCCTGAGGTGAGTATAGAAGAAAAAATGGCGGTGATGAAAAAGCACTGCGAGCTTATATGCAAATACAAGGGCGAACGTCAGGGCATGAAAGAAGCCAGAAAAAACTGCGCATGGTATGTTAAAGGGCTGAAAGGCTCTGCAAAGCTAAGAGCACAGTGCGGTGGGCTTAATACCATTTCTGACCTTTATGAGATGATAGACCACATACTTGCAAACGAGTTAGGAGAATAAAAATGGGAATTTTATCCGTAGTAGGAACGCCTATAGGCAACCTTGGAGATATGACATATCGTGCAGTTGAGACCCTGGAAAAGGCTGATTTTATCTGTGCCGAGGACACAAGAGTTACCGCAAAGCTTCTCAATTATTTTGACATAAAAACGCCACTTGTGAGCTATCACGAACACAATGCAAAGCAGGTGGGCGAGAGCATTTTGAACAGGATAATGGCAGGCGAGAACGCCGCTATCGTCACAGACGCCGGTATGCCCTGCATTTCAGACCCCGGGGAGCTTCTTGTGAAGCTGTGCGCTGAAAACGGTGTGAAGGTGGAGGTAGTACCGGGTCCGTCAGCGGTGGTATCAGCACTTGCCATAAGCGGACTTGACACTGCAAGATTTCAGTTCGAGGGCTTTTTGTCAACCACCAAGAAGCAAAGATTAAATCATCTTGCCTCGGTGAAAAACTGCACGAACACTCTCATTTTCTATGAAGCGCCCCACAAGCTCGTCTACACTTTGAAGGATATGCTGGAATATTTCGGTGACAGAAGAATATCTCTTTGCAGGGAGCTTACAAAGATACACGAAGAAGTTTTCCGCACCACCCTTGCGCAGGCTGTGGAGTATTACGAAGTTAACAAGCCAAAGGGCGAATTTGTGCTTGTTATCGAGGGTGCAAAAGAGGACGAGCTTTGCCCTGCGGAGAATATAGAGGAAGCGCTTGAACAAGTAAAAGCCCTTGTGGAAAAGGGTATGCGTGGAGCTGACGCCTGCCGTGAGATAGCAAAGGCGACGGGATTTTCTAAGGGGGAGCTTTACGGACGCTTGTTTAAATGAGGAATGAGGAGTGAGGAGTGAGGAATTAAGGTATCGCCTGCGGCGATGTTTATTTCTTGTTTTTTCTCATTTGTATTATATATCAATTTAGATTTTTTGAGGTGATTTTATGAGCATAAAAGAATACATAGGCGGACAGTGTGCTGACCCAGAGGGATTGGGCGGTATAGCCTGTGCAAAATTCATGAATTTTTTCAATGCAGAGCACTACAGAGCGGTGAAAAAATTTGTCTGCAAGCTTGACGGTGCAAGGATATTGGATATAGGCTTTGGAAACGGTGTGACTATCAAAAAGCTTAGCAAGAATATAAACGCTAAGTTCTATGGAGTCGATATTTCTGCGGATATGGTGGAAAAAGCCAAGCGAAAAAACCGTGACGGAGTGAATACCAACAAGGTGATCTTACAGCAGGGAAAAGCTGAGGAGCTTCCTTATAACGATGATTTTTTTGACACTGTTTACACTGTGAACACCATTTATTTCTGGGAGGACACCGCAAAAGTTCTTGACGAGGTAAGGCGAGTTCTCAAAGACGGCGGCAATTTTATCTGCACATTCTATACAAAGGGCTACCTTGACAAGCTCCCGTACTGCGACACAGGTTTTGACAAGTTCACTCCTCAGCAGGTGCGTTCAATGGCTAGAGAGCGTGGCTTCCATGATGTAAAAGTCAAAATTCTGAGCGACTGCAAAGCGTATTGCCTTGTTGGCACGAAAATAGAGGGCGAATAAGGTGGCAGATGTGACCATTGTGCCTCTTTCAGAGGAAAACGTACAGCTTTTTTCACAAACTGCGGCGAAAATTTTGCCCGAAGCTTGGAGTTTTGAAACCTACAAAAAACAGCTTTCAAACCCTGACGATATATCGTTTCTTGCCATTTGTAATGGCGAAGCCGCAGGCTTTATAAGCGTGTGGTGCGTCTGCGGAGAAGCTGAGATAAACAATATAGGCGTTTTGGAGAAGTTCCGCAGAATGGGTATTGCAAAAGCCCTTTTTGACAGCGCATACAATGCCGCAAAGGCTGAAAAATGGTATCTTGAAGTGAGAGAGTCAAACCTTGGGGCTATAAAATTTTACGAAAAGCAGGGCTTTGAGAGGGTAGGCATGAGAAAAAATTTCTACACCGCCCCCACGGAAAATGCTGTTTTAATGGCACTTCAACCCACTGAAAATGGAGAAATAAATGACATATAACGATTTTACATTTGAGTCCTTGGGCGAGGGCATTGAGATATGTATATCTGACGAACACCGCTTTGGTACTGACGCCTTTCTGCTTGCGGATTTTTCAGCAGGACGGCACAAGGATATCTGCGCAGACCTTTGCACAGGAAGCGGCATAATAGCGCTTCTTCTGCACAAATTTTACAAGCCACAGAAGATATATGCTGTTGAGATACAGGAAAAGGCTCACGAACAGCTTAAAGTATCTCTTGAGAGGTCGAAAATAGATACTATCCAGCCTGTTTTGGGCGACTTGAATGATTGGCGAAGCGAAAAAGAGCTTGACCTTATCACCTGCAATCCGCCCTACAAGATAAACAACACAGGTGCGAAGAATGACAGCGAAGCGGTTTCTATCGCACGGCATGAAATGCTCTGCACTATTGATGATGTGTGCAGATGTGCAAAGAATAATCTGAAATTCGGTGGCAGGCTTTGCATATGCAACCGCCCCGAGCGCCTATGCGATATAATGACGGCAATGAGAGCCAGCGGCATCGAGCCGAAGCGTTTGCGGACAGTTCACAAAAACCCGGAGTGTCCCCCATGGCTTATTCTTGTAGAGGGCAAAAAGGGCGGAAAGCCTTTTGTGCAGATAGAAAAGCCTTTGTATGTGCGTTCCGCAGACGGGGGAAACTCGGCTGAAATGAAGCGGATATACGGACTGGAATAGTGAGGAATGAGGAGTGAGGAATGAGAAATTAAGGTATCGCCTGCGGCGATGATTATTTTTTCGTGGGGGCGACCTTTGGTCGCCTGCTTGTTCCAACATTTTTTGTGATTTTATTTGTAGGGGTGAACACTGTTCGCCCGCTTGCTCCAATTTGTCTGCTTATTAAATGTATATGATATGCTTATATTTACGAAATAAAAAGAGGGTAATAAAATGAAGATTTTAGGAATAGAAAGCTCCTGCGATGAAACAGCCTGCTCTGTTGTTGAAGACGGAAAAACGGTGCTTTCAAATATAGTTGCAAGTCAGATAGACGAACACAGGCTTTATGGTGGAGTTGTGCCTGAGATAGCCTCACGCCGCCATGCGGAGAACATAACATGGGTGACAAAGGCCGCTCTTGAAGAAGCAAACTGCACAATGGACGATATCGACGCTGTCGCAGTGACCTATGCCCCAGGACTTATCGGTGCACTTCTCGTGGGAGTGAGCTTTGCAAAGGGACTTGCCATGAGTGCAAATAAGCCCCTTGTGCCTGTTCACCATATCGCAGGACACATTGCCGCAAATTATATCTCCCACCCTGAGCTTAAACCGCCTTATCTTTGCTTGGTCGTGTCAGGCGGACATTCACATATTGTAGAGGTGCTTGATTATTCAAGATATCATGTTATAGGCAGAACAAGAGATGATGCCGCAGGCGAGTGCTTTGACAAGGTAGCGAGAACATTGGGCTTTGAATATCCGGGCGGAAAGTTTATCGACAATGCCGCAAAGTCAGGCGATCCCGATGCCTATAAGCTCCCACATCCAAAGGTGCAGGGCAGTGAATATGACTTCTCTTTCAGCGGACTAAAAACTGCCGTTATAAACCTTGTGCATAATGCCGCACAAAAGGGCGAAACTGTCAATGTGAACGATATGGCTGCTTCGTTCCAGAACACCATATCCGACATTCTTGTAGACAAAGCGATGCTTGCCGCAAAAGATCTTGGGTATACTACCATAGGGCTTGCAGGCGGCGTTTCGGCAAACTCAGGGGTAAGAGAGAAGCTTCAAAAAGCCTGTGACAAGCGTGGTTATAAGCTTTATATGCCTGAGTTCAAATACTGCGGAGATAACGGTGCAATGATAGCCTGTCAGGGATATTTTGACTATCTTGCAGGCAGACGAGCAGACGAAAGCCTTAACGGCATTGCAACGCTGTCGCTGGATAAGATTTCGGAATAATCTTATGGATAAACCTGTAAGAAAAATCATAAGACTTGACAATTATGATTATTCAAACAATGGACTTTATTTTATTACCATATGTACTGTCCAAAAAAACGAGTTGTTGTGGGTAACAGATGTAGGGGACGGCGCCCCCGACGTCCCGTTATGTTGCGCACACGCTGTCGGAAAGGTCTATCTTTCAAGCTTTGGTAAAATTATCAGAGATAATATCCACAGAGTAAACAGTGTCTATGATGACAAAAAGATATTTCAATATGTCATAATGCCAAATCATATCCATTTTATACTGAAAATCGGTATGGGAGTCAGCGGGACGTCGAGGGCGCCGTCCCCTACAAACGAGATAGTTCCACAGTATGTGTCAATGTTGAAAAGATTTATAAATAAGGATATTGGTTTTAATATTTTTCAGCGTTCATATTATGACCATATCATCAGAAACCAAAAAGAATATATAGCAATTTCAAAATACATACACAATAACCCTATCAAGTGGGACGTTGACGAGTATAATCCAAGAAATGAGAACAATAAAGCGGAGGTGCTTGGAATAGAATGAAACTACTAGCCATAGATGGAAACAGCATAATGAACAGGGCTTTTTACGGAATAAAGCTGCTGTCAAATTCAAAGGGACAGTTCACGAATGCCTTACGGGGTTTATGAACATTTACCTCAAGGAGATAGGCGAGGTAAAGCCTGACTGCGTGGCAGTGGCTTTCGACCTTAAAGCCCCTACTTTCAGACACAAGGCGAATGCCGCATACAAAGCCAACCGAAAGGGTATGCCTGAGGAGCTTGCTCAGCAAATGCCTGTGATAAAAGAGCTTTTGGGCGACCTTGGTATAAAGATAGTACAGTGCGAGGGCTATGAAGCAGATGATATTCTTGGTACGCTCTCAAAAGCCGCCGCAGATTCGGGCAACGAGTGCTATATCCTCACCGGTGACAGGGACAGCTTTCAGCTCGTTTCCGACCGTGTGACAGTACGTCTTGCCACCACAAAGGAAACAAAGATATATACCCCTGACAGGATAATGGAAGAATACAGCGTTACACCTCGTCAGATGATCGAGGTAAAGGCTCTTATGGGAGATACTTCTGATAACATTTCAGGCGTAAAGGGCATAGGCGAAAAGACCGCACTTTCCCTTATCAAGCAGGAGGGCGATGTCAAGACCCTTTATGAACACCTCGCAGATATCAAGCTTACCCCGTCTGTGCGCACAAAGCTTGAAAATGGTCATCAGGACGCTATAGACAGTCGCTTCCTTGCGGAAATATGTCTTGAAGCCCCTGTTGATAAAGCTACAGAGTTTTATAAGCTGGGCGAGGTCGATACCGAGAAAACAAAGGCTCTCCTTGCCGACCTTGAAATGATGCGCCTTATAGACAGATTGGGTCTTAGCGGAAAAGCTGTGGAAAGCGCTGACAGCGCAGTGCAGGAAAGCAAGCTAAAGCTTTCCGACCTGCCTAAGTTTGAGGTCAAGCCACTTGATGAGAGCGTTATATCTGTTCTCGGCAAGGACAAAACAACGTATTTTATCTTTGCTGACAATAAACTTTCTATCCTCTGTAATGATGTTATCTATACCACCGAGGACAATGCAATTATCACAGCTTTCATGGGAACAGCCTGCGAAAAAATAACCTTTGAGGGCAAAACTGCCCATAAGTTTGCGTTCTCAAATGGCACTTGCCTTGAAAACCTCACTTTCTGCTGCGACCTTGCAGGATATCTTCTCAATTCACAGTCAAGCGAGTATACAGCGGAAAATCTTTGTCTTTCATATAAGTGCCTTTACCGCTCTGATATGGGTGAATATGCAGACCTCTCAAGTCTGCCTGCTCTTAGCGAAAATCTTAAAAAACAGCTTGAAATGACAGAAATGACAAAGCTATTCGACGATATCGAAATGCCGCTTTGCGAAGTGCTTGCTTCAATGGAGTTTTACGGTGTAAAGGCTGACGCAGAGGGCATAAAGGCTTTCGGTGAGGACTTGAAAATAAAGATAGACGAGCTTACCTCGCAGATATATATGTATGCAGGCAAGGAGTTCAATATAGCTTCCACAAAACAGCTTGGGGAGGTGCTTTTCGAGGACTTAGGTCTGCCTGCAAAGAAGAAAACAAAGTCGGGCTATTCCACTAATGCGGACGTTCTTGAAAGCCTTATGGACAAGCACCCTATCGTGCCTCTTATCGTTGAATACCGCACACTCACAAAGCTTAATTCCACTTATGTTGACGGACTTTTGAAGCTTATCCACCCTGACGGCAGAGTCCATTCTGTTTTCAAGCAGACCGAAACAAGAACAGGAAGGATATCCTCCACCGAGCCTAATATGCAAAATATCCCCGTGAGAAAAGAGATAGGCAGGAATATGCGTAAATTCTTTGTTGCCGAGGACGGCTATACTCTTCTCGACGCTGACTACAGCCAGATCGAGCTTAGAGTGCTTGCTTCCGTGTGCGGTGACAAAAATATGCAGGAAGCTTTCTCAGAGGGCAGAGATATCCATACCTCAACGGCGGCGCAGGTCTTTGATATCCCCGAGGATTTCGTCACCCCTGAAATGAGAAGTGCGGCAAAGGCTGTAAATTTTGGTATAATCTATGGCATAGGAGCATTTTCTCTGTCGAAAGATATCGGTGTGACCGTTGCGGAAGCAAAAAGATACATCAAGAATTATCTTGACAACTTCCCGAAAGTATCTGAATTTATGGATAAGACAGTTGATGACGGCATAAAAAACGGCTATGTCACCACCCTTTTCGGCAGAAGAAGATATATCCCTGAGCTTTCTGCTTCAAACAAGGTCTTGCAGGCTTTTGGAAAGAGGGCGGCAATGAACGCACCTATCCAAGGTGCGGCGGCTGATATTATCAAGATAGCAATGGTAAGAGTATACAAAAAGCTCAGAGAAGAAGATCTTGACGCAAAACTTATTTTACAGGTGCATGACGAGCTTATTATAGAAGCGGCTGAAAAAGACAAGGAAAGAGCCGAAAAGATACTCAAAGATGAAATGGAGAACGCTGTAAAGCTTGCTGTGCCAATGACAGTGGACGTAAACAGCGGCAGAAGCTGGTACGAAGCGAAAGACTGATTTTTTTAGTGAGGAATGAGGAATTAAGGTATCGCCTGCGGCGATGATCTTGATTTCTATATGTAGGGGCGAACAGCGATCACCCGTTTATCCATATTGCTTATTTTATATGTTTTGCTCTTATTATCTTTGTCACCTTCGTGGTTTGGCTGACAATTTGTTTGTGATTGTTGACGAATTTTTTGACGGCTGTCGCAATAATACTTGACTTTTGTGAAATTTGTGGTATAATTCTCTATGTAAAAAGTGTGTAAGAAAGATAGATAAAAAGTAGAATAATAGGAATTTGAAAAACGAAAAGGGGCTGGGAAAATGAAAAAATTGCTTTTTGTGTTCAACCCCCATGCTGGCAAGGGACAGATAAAAGATAACCTTTGCGACATTGTGGATATTTTTACAAAGGGCGGCTATGAGGTAGTCACATACCCTACGCAGGCTAAGCTTGACGGCTATAACAAGCTTTGCAAGTGCGGTCAGGATTATGACATGATAGTCACATCAGGCGGTGACGGAACATTGTCTGAGGCTGTCAAGGCAATGATGACATTTGATAAGAAAATACCGCTTGGATATATTCCTGCCGGTTCAACAAATGATTGTGCGCAGTCTTTGAGCATACCGAAAAAAATGCTTGACGCCGCAAGGGAGATAGTTGACGGCGTGTATTTTGATTATGACGTTGGTAAGTTCAACGGTCAGTATTTTGTGTATGTAGCAGGCTTTGGCGCTTTCACTGACGTTTCCTATGAAACCTCACAAACGATGAAAAACAAGTTTGGTCATGCCGCATATGTGGCAGAGGGGATAAAAAGGCTTTCAAAGATAACAGGTCAGCAAATGAGAGTTGAGCATGACGGCGAGGTAATAGAAGGAAGCTTTATACTCGGTCTTATCTCAAATACTATCTCAGTGGGCGGAATGAAAAAGCTTATCGCTTCCGGGGTGTGTTTTGACGATGGACTTTTCGAGGCGGTTCTGGTAAAGACGCCTAAGAACGCTATCGAGCTGAGCAACACCATAAATGAAGCAGTGCTTAATAAGCTCAACGATAAGCATTTTGTGACGTTCAAGACTTCAAGGGTCACTTTTACAAGTGAGAACGAAGTGCCTTGGACGCTGGACGGAGAGTCGGGCGGAAAGCATACATATGTTGAGATAGAAAACTGCAAGCAGGCAATAAGATTCAAACTCAAACCCAATGACATAACCGCAGAGCAAACGGCTGTTCAGTGCAGTGCAGGGGATATGATAATGACCGAGGACGGTCACCCTGTTGTCATTGAGGATCAGTCGGAGATCGAAGATTAAGCTGTTTTGTAGGGGCGGACTTTGGACGCCCGCCTTTCAACAGAATTTTGACAGAACAAAAGCGGACGATTTTTTTTCGTCCGCTTTTTGCATATGCCTATTTCTTGTTTTTTAGCCGAAACTGTGAGGGTGTCATGTTGTATCTGCGTTTGAACTGCCGCATGAAATGCACGTCATTTTCGTATCCGCATACGGCGGCAATGTTTTTCACTGTCATGTCAGTGCTGAGAAGATAGTATTCAGCGTTTTTCATTCTTGCACAGAGGATATCCTCATAACAGCTCACACCGAAGCGTGAGGTGTAAAGATACTGAAAGTGGGAGGGGCTTACGCTGAGAGTTTTCGCCATATCGGCAATGTTCCTGCTCCCGGAGGGGGAACTGTATATGTCAGCCCTGAGCCGCTCAAGTGCGTCAGCGTAGTGACTGCGCTTTCTTGGCGGCTGACCGCTCTTGCTGAGAGAATATTCCTCTCCAAGTCTTATGAGCAGCATTCTGAGCATAAGCTCGATATAATCCTCACGCCTGCCGCTTTCAGATAAGCTGAGTCTGCTTATGGTGGATAAGATATCCTCAGTTTTCTCTGCGTCTGATAACATAAAAATCGTATCATATGGGAGTGAATAGTCACGGGTGAGCATATCGTCACAATCGAAATGAAGCCAGTGGTTAATGTAAAAACCCTTGCAGGCACGGTATATCTGCTCAGTGCCTTTTTTGTATAGTATTGCGCTGTCAGGGGAAACTGAGTATTCCCTGCCGTGCAAACGAACCACCGCAGAGGATTTGAATATAAGCAGAAGATTATCCCCCGAACCGTTTGGACGGCGTATATCAAAAGACCCGTCATGGCTGTAGTTTAGTCCCAAAGCGTGAAGTTCCATAGGTTTTTCCTTTCTAATTTCGTATGATGTATCAGTATAATAATAGGATATATCATTGTTGTTTTTTTGTCAAGTGATAAAATATAATTGAAACTAAAATCATATACATCAAGGAGGTCACAATGAAAGAGATTTCAATGCTTATCAATACCGCAGACAAACGTTCCCACATCAACCCGGAGATATACGGACACTTCTCCGAACATCTTGGCAGATGTATCTATAACGGAATGTACGTTGGCGAAAATTCTGAGATACCGAACATAAAAGGAGTAAGAAAAGACGTTATCGAAGCTTTCAAGGAGATAAAAATGCCTGTTCTCCGCTGGCCGGGAGGCTGCTTTGCTGACGAGTATCATTGGAAAGACGGTATCGGCGAAAAATCCCAGAGAAAGAAAATGATAAACACCAACTGGGGCGGCGTGACGGAGGATAACTCTTTCGGCACAAATGAGTTCTTTGACCTGTGCGAAGAGATAGGCTGTGAACCGTATCTTGCAGGAAATCTCGGCAGCGGCACTGTTCAGGAGCTTTCCGAGTGGATAGAATATATCACCTTTGACGGCGTTTCGCCTATGGCTGACCTGAGAAGAAAAAACGGCAGAGAAAAGCCTTGGAAGCTTAAATATCTTGGTATAGGCAACGAAAACTGGGGCTGCGGCGGCTCGATGCGCCCTGAGTATTACTGCGATGAATACAGAAGATATCAGAGCTTTTGCAAGAATTTCAGCGGCAATGAGCTTTACAAAATTGCCTGCGGACCAAATTCCAACGATTATAACTGGACGGACGTTGTAATGTCAAACCTTGGGGAGTGGCACACAAAGGCTATCTCTTTGCACTATTACACCGTTCCTACAGGAGATTGGAGCAAAAAGGGCAGTGCAACTGAGTTTTCAGACGAGGAGTATTACGAAACTATATCAAAAACTCTATATATGGACGAGCTTATAAAACGTCACAGCGAGATAATGTCACGCCGTGATCCAGAGGGTAAGATAGGTCTTATAGTTGACGAGTGGGGCTGTTGGTATGACGTTGAGGAGGGCACAAACCCAGGTTTCCTCTATCAGCAGAACACAATGCGTGACGCTATCGTGGCGGCTTGCAATTTGAACATCTTCAATAACCACAGCGACAAGGTAGTAATGGCTAATCTTGCGCAGGCTGTGAACGTTTTGCAGGCTCTTATCCTCACAGAGGGGGACAAAATGGTAAAGACTCCTACCTATCATGTCTTTGATCTTTTCAAAACTCATCAGGGAGGCGAGCTTTGCTACAGCCACGCAGACAACTGTCAGGCAGGCGGAAAGATCCCGATGATATCACAATCTGCCTCAGTAAAGGACGGAGTTCTAACTGTCACTATAGCGAACTGCTCTATAGATGATGACGCTCACATCTGTTGTGATATAGCAGGAGAAAATTATCAGAACATTGAGTGCAGGATACTTGACAATGAAGTAAGGGACTATAATGATTTTGATAATTGTGATAAGGTCGCACCAAAAGAGTACAGTGCGAAAATGACAGAAAAGGGCTTTGAGATAGACCTGCCAAAATGCTCCGTTGTAGTTGTGACAATGAGATAAGGACTATAAGGAGAGTCAAAAATGACAGTAAAAGATAAAATTTTGCAGGGAAGAACATATCTTGGCATAGAACTTGGCTCAACAAGAATAAAGGCTGTTCTTATAGACGATAGCTTTTCTGTTATCGCATCAGGGTCAAAGCAGTGGGAAAACCGCTTTGAAAACGGCTGTTGGACATATTCTCTTGATGATATCCATGGGGGCATACAAGCCTGCTATAAAGACCTTGCAGAAAACGTAAAGGCACAGTATGGCATTTATCCTGAAACATACGGTGCAATGGGTATTTCTGCTATGATGCACGGCTATATGGCTTTTGATAAGAATGACAAGCTTCTTGTGCCATTCAGAACATGGCGCAATACCATGACCGCTCAGGCGGCAGGAGAGCTTACAAAACTACTGGGCTTCAATATCCCACAGCGTTGGAGCATCGCACATCTTTATCAGGCGGTGCTTAACAAAGAAGCCCATGTTCCTTATATCGCTTATATCAATACCCTTGCAGGCTATGTGCATAAAAGGCTCACAGACCGCTTTGAAGTTGGCGTTGGCGAAGCTTCAGGTATCTTCCCTGTGGAGGGCATAGGATACAAAAAAGAGTATTGCGAGCCTACAGAAAAAAGCCTTGCAGAAAAAGGCTTTGACCATAAGCTGAAAGATATCCTCCCAGCGGTAAGAAATGCAGGGGAAAAGGGCGCTGTCCTTACAGAAGAGGGCGCAAAGTTCCTTGACCCGGAGGGACGCCTCAAAGCAGGCGTGCCGGTCTGCCCGCCTGAGGGTGACGCAGGCACAGGCATGGTGGCAACGGACAGCGTGCTGAAAAAGACCGGAAACATCTCCGCAGGCACTTCAATTTTCGCAATGCTCGTCCTAGAAAAGCCACTGAAAGGCGTTTACGAGGAGATAGACGTTGTTACCACCCCTGACGGCTCGCCTGTGGCAATGGTGCATTGCAATAACTGCTGTTCAGAGCTTGACGCATGGGTGAATATGTTCGGTGAGTTCGCAAAGCTCACAGGCAATGAGATAGACAAGAGCAGGCTTTATGAAACGCTTTATAAAAACGCCATGACAGCCGACAGCTCATGCGGTGGCGTAACAGCCTATAACTGTCTTTCGGGTGAACCTGTTATAAAGCTTGACGAGGGCAGACCAATGTATTTCCGCACTCCCGACAGCACTTTGACCTTGGGCAGCTTTTTCAGAGCACAGCTTTATTCTTCTTTCACCGCACTGAAAATAGGCATGGATATCCTCTTCGACAAAGAGCAGGTAAAAGCTGAAAAGATAACAGGTCACGGAGGACTTTTCAAAGTCAGCGGAGTGGCTTCACAGCTTATGGCAGACGCACTTTCCACACCTGTTTCAGTGATGAAAACAGCAGGCGAGGGCGGAGCATGGGGCATGGCTATCCTTGCGGCATATATGGAGCTTTCAAATGGCGAAAAGCTTGCAGACTTCCTTGGCAAAAAGGTGTTCGCAGATATGGAAGTGACAACCTCTCAGCCTGAGCAGACAGGCTCAGAGGGCTATAAAACATTCCTGGAAAGATATAAAAAGGGATTGGCGGCAGAAAAAAACGCACAGTTCTGAAAAAATTATAGAAATTCATATATAAATCGTAGGGGCGATCTGAGGCCGCCTGCCAGCCAACTCAAATTGTCGGTGAGCTGTTCACTTGTACGGAAAACGGGCAGACAAAAGGTGCATTTTCCAAATCAGCGAAAGGAGAATTTTATGCTTGAAGAATTAAAACAGCAGGTGTGCGAAGCAAATCTGCTTCTGCCGAAATATGGACTTGTTACATTCACATGGGGAAATGTTTCCGCTGTAGACAGAGAAAAGGGACTTGTTGTCATAAAGCCCTCAGGCGTGCCTTATGAGGGCATGACAGCCGATGATATGGTGGTAGTTGATCTTGAAAGCGGCAAGGTTGTGGAGGGAAAATATAAGCCTTCCAGCGATACTCCGACCCATTTGGAACTTTACAAAGCCTTTGATATCGGCGGAATAGTACATACCCACAGTCGCTGGGCAACATCTTTTGCTCAGGCAGGAAAAGGTGTTATACCAATGGGAACAACTCACGCAGATTATTTTTACGGCGAGATACCATGCACAAGAGCAATGACCCCTGAGGAGATAACAGGTGAGTATGAAAAGGAAACAGGCTCTGTTATAATCGAGGCTTTCAAAGGTCTTGACGCAACTCAGATACCTGCCGTTCTGGTAAAAAGCCATGGCCCGTTCACATGGGGAAAAGACGCCGCACAAGCCGTTCATAATGCAGTTGTCCTTGAAGAAGCCGCATTTATGAACTTCCACGCAATGATGCTGAACCCTGAGATAGGTCATATGCAGCAGGAGCTTCTTGACAAGCACTTCCTTAGAAAGCACGGAAAGAACGCATATTACGGACAGAATTGATGTCAATGCCTCAAAAAGCATGATATAAGTCCGTTGAAAAAATGAGTCAATTAACGGGCGAACACTGTTCGCCCCTACATATAAAAGATTTGTTTAGCACATCCTCGATAAAATAGCGCCCCGATTTTCTGGGCGTTTTTTTGTGTCTTTGCCCCTATATTGTGCAAAATGTATATTATGTGTACGCTGATTTGTACAAAAGGGTAGTTTTTTGTACTTGTTATAAGTAAATTCTTGACTTATGTTTTAATAATATGTTATAATTAAAATAATGTCACGGTAATATTTATTGTGTCACAGCGGAAATGAATGGAATATAGTATAGATATTACCTCAAGGCAATGCCATGCAAGGTTTGCCTTAGAAACGAGGAACGGAGGCTTGTAATGAAAAAGCAAATTGATTACGGCAGCTATGCGTCCTATAAGGAAACGGTAAAGGGTCTTACAGAGAACCTGAAATCGCTGCTTGGATTGAGCGAGGAGATCGCTCTTGTCAATACTGCGGAATCTATTCGGGAAACATTGGAGAAAACTGCCGAGGAGCATTTTGAGGTCGCTATAGTGGGCGAGTTCAAGAGAGGAAAGAGTACCCTTATCAACGCAATGCTGGGTCAGGAGGTACTTCCTGCTGACGTGCTGCCTGCAACGGCTACCCTTAACAGAGTTACTTATAGCGAAGAGCCGTATGTGCAGGTGGAATACAAAAACGGCAAAAGTGAAAGGGTGGATATAAACAAGCTGGAGGACTATGTAACAAAGCTTACGGCAGAGTCGGAGGAAAGAGCCGAAACTGTCAAGGAAGCAACTGTTTATTATGATACCGAGTTCTGTAAGAACAACGTGGATATCATAGACACTCCGGGTCTTAACGACGACGATCAGATGACTAACGTTACTCTGTCTATCCTGCCGAAAATAGACGCAGCCGTTTTCGTTATCAGCGCAAACTCTCCTTTTTCACAATTTGAGAAAGAGTTTTTGGAAAAGAAAATGCTTACCTCCGATGTGGGAAGAATTATCTTTGTAGTAAACTGCTTCGGTACTTTCTCACAGGCAGACGAGAACAAGATCGTCGAAACTGTAAGAGGACGTATCGGAAAATATGTTATGGAAAAGGCTAAAAAGGTCATGGGCGAGGATTCCCGTGAGTTTGCGGTCTATAAAAGAAAGATAGGAACTCCGAGAGTTATCGGCGTTTATGCAAAGCAGGCTCTTACCGCCAAGGAAACAGGGGATAAGGAAGCCCTTGAAAAGAGTAACTTCCCTGAGTTTGAAAAGGCTCTTGAAACCATGCTCACAAAAGAGCGTGGCGTTATCGCATTGCAGATCCTTGCAAATAAGATAACAAATTCGGGTACTGAGATACTCAGAAGCGTTGTTATGCAGGAAAACGCACTCATGATGGCTAACGATGAGTTCATGGAAAAGTATGACGAGGCTATCAAAGAGATAGGCGAGATAAGAAACAAGAAAAGACAGGAATTTGTCAAGATCAACGATGCCGCAAACCAGGTGTTCAATGACCTGCAGCCTGTTCTTGACAGCTATTGGACAAACATCGAGCAGACAGCTATGGAGGTTATAGACAACTTCCAGATGTCCTCTGATGATTTCAAGAAAGACCAGCTCAAGCTCGTTACCGCAAAGCTCACTGAGAAAATAAAGGAGAGCATAGAGGCAAGAGCGCAGATAATCTGCGAGCAGATACAGAACAGCATCAACTTCGCTGTTTCCTGTGAGGCTGAAAGACTTCAGGAATTTGAGGACGAGTTCTTCGAGTCCGTTACAAAGATACAGCAGATGTTCACTATCTCCGACAGAGTTTCAAAGAACGGCGGCGTAATGGATAAGATAATCGGCGTTGCTATCGGCTCTTACGGCGTCGGTGGATTGTTCCTGGGCTTCAGAGAGTCTGGCGTAAAGGGCGCACTTTTGGGCGGAGCGACAGGCTTTGCAGGATTTTATGCTACTTATTATACTGCTATATTCTTTGCAGGCTTCTTTGGCATCACCGCTACCCTGCCAGTGACCCTCTGCCTTATGGCTCTTGCAGGCATTGCAGGTACTTTTACTTCAAACTTTGCCGTTGATAAGATACTTGTTAAGGAAAGAATAGATAAGTATAAGTCAAACTTTAAAACTCAGGTGAGAAAGCAGTTCCACGAAATGAAACTCAATAATGACTTCACTGAAACTGTCCGCCGTCAGGTATTCTCAGCATTTGAGGGCCTGAAGGGCAAGATTGAGAGCGAAACAGAGATAATCCTCCGTGATACTCAGGAAACACTTGATAATCTTAATGATCTTAAAACAGAAAAGAGCAACATTTCTCAGAAGGAAATGGAACGTCTTCATGATATTGCCGAGAGCGCAAGCGCTATAGTTCAGGAAGCATATCAGGTAAGACGTGTGCTTACCGAGCTATGGAAAGCTGACGGTCATATAATAATATTATTTTAGGATCAAGGGAGGACAGGTCATGAGTACAAATACAACGGAAAGGGAAAATCCGCTGCTACAGATTGACACAAGCTTCCGCACATATTTGAACGCTTATACAAGAAGCTATCAGAACCATATAGTTGACGGCGTGCTTGACTATGCTTTTGAGTCCGACTTTGCCGTAAGGCAGAAGATAATGGGACTTGGGGGCTGGGGAAAGCTCGTCAAGGCGGCAGGCTCGCAGGACGTTTCTGCCGAAGCAAAGCACCTGTTTCTTAAGTGCGAGCAGGTTGGCCCGCTGAAATATCCTGATATCTATGACATTGTGAAGAAGTGTGCCGAGCGGCTGGAGCTTGTTGTGCCTATCGTCTTTGTCAGAGGGGATATGGATAAAGCACAGGTCTACTCTGTGGCAAGCGATATCATCGAGCCCTGTATCGTGCTTTCAAAGCAGGTAGTGGAAATGTGCAGCAAGGAGGAGCTTATGTTCCTTATAGGCTGCGAGTGTGGAAGAATACAGAACAATCATTGTGCCTACAATATGGCATTTACATATCTCAATTACAATAAGTATACTTACAGACCAGTTGAAAGGTCATATAAGCAGACCGTGAACAATCAGCTTTATACAGCGCTTGTTCAGTGGGTGAAGTATGCTGATATAACTGCAAATAGAGCAGGCATTATCTGCTTGATAAGCCGGGAATGTTCATAAGCGTCATAACAGGGCTTTATAACAAGGGCTATATCGACTTTTATGGCAGACAGCAGAAGAATATGGATACCGACGGACTTATCAAAAAGGCTGAGAGCGTCCATGCAGTTTCTTCAAGAAATCTGAAAACAGATAATACTATGAGCGAGCTTGAAAAGCTTGTTGTCGCAGCTACTGAGTTTCTGTATTGCTCAGTTCTTTATGAATGGCGTGGCGACGCAGAGGATTCTGACAGACACCTTGTTTCAGGTCAGATATGTGATGTGCGCAGCAGTATTATAATCGGAAACGGAGGCGTGATAGGTGGATAGTGCTAATATCAATACAGCGGAGCAGAATATTGCACAGGTAAAGACCGCTCTTAAAGCCTTTGTTGAAAATGAAAAGATAGCGAAAATGCTCGGCAAGGATTTTGTCAGCGAAATGAACGATTGGGAAGCTCTTATCGAGAAAAAAAGCGAAGAGCCTTTCACGCTGGTCATACTTGGCGAGTTCAAAAGGGGAAAAAGCACCATTATAAACGCCCTGCTGGGCAAGGAGCTTGCACCTATAAACGTTACACCTGAAACCTATACCATAAATGAGATATCTTTCGGTCATACGCAGTATGTGGAAGCTATCCTTGAAAACGGCATGAGAGTGCCGCTGTCGCTGGAGGATATCACAAGAGAAAAGCTTGAGCAGAGAATGAAGCTTTTTCCTGCAAAAATAAGCTATGTTCAGATAAAGGACAACGCCCCTATACTCAAAGAGATAAGGATAGTGGATACCCCAGGCCTTTCTGACTTGGAGAGCCTTGACAAGCAGGTAATGGATTATATTGTCAATGCCGACGCTATCATGTATGCGGCATCATGTCTGCTGCCTTTTTCTGAAAGCGAGCAGTTGTTTCTTGCAAGCCATGTCCAGCCTCAGCGATTTGGTATGCTCTATATCCTCGTGAATATGATAGACGCAATGAATTCTCAAAAGGACGCTGATAAAATACTAAAGCGTGTGAGAAACATATCCGAGAGGATAGTGCCTAACGCTATCGTATACGGCATAAGCGGTGCTGATGAACTGAGCAGAAAGCTTGGCAGAGAAAGACCGCTGGACAAGGGTACAAGAGAGTTTTACGAAACACAGTTTTTCCAGTTCGAGCTGTCTTTGCAGCGTGATATAATCATGCAGAAGGACGTTATACGTTCAAAGCGTGTGCTCACAATGCTTTCGCAGATGTGCGACGAAACAGCCGCAAAGCTTAGACTTATAAGCGATATGGCAGAGCTTGACAAGCAGAAGCTTGCCGACAGAGCAAAAGAGTTTGAGGAGCAGTGTGAAATGCTTTCAAAGGCTTTGGAGGAGAAAAAGCCTGCTTTGCACCTTTCTATTATCGAAATGCAGCAGGAAGCCGAAGCTTGGATGTATGAGTTCTTCTCAAAGCTGAGAGCAAGCATTTTGGATTGCCGAGGAAAAGACGCAGACGGAAACGACCTTTACAGCTCTGAGGATATAGAAAAGCATTTCTATTCGTTCCTTATGGAAAAGGTGGGCGAAGCATATCGAAATTGTATCGAGAGCCATAGAGATAGGATAGCCGAGATAGTGGAAGGCACAGGCAGAGAGCTTGCCTCCGCCCTTGGCATAGACGATCTTTCAAAGGCGGCAAAGGCTCCGTCAGTGGAAATGATAATGACCTCCCTGAACAAGAACGTAACACGTTCTGTTATGGGCGTGCAGCTTTTTGGCACCAGTGAAACCTTTCCTCCTGCCACAATGTCAGTTTTCAGCCTTATCCTTAAAAAGAAAAAGCAGACCGATATAATTGATATCGCTCTTGAAAACTATGACGATATCAGAAATAATATCGTCAAGGATATAAAGACAGTTTATCAGGACCTTGAAACAAAGGCAGCCGCAAGGCTCGACAGCCTTTATCAGTATCAGGTGGAAATGGGCAGAGAAGCCCTCAATCAGGCTCAGCAGCTCATGATGGTTTATGATAATGACGAGATAAGGCAGACCCTTGTGGAAGCAAAGCAAATGCTTGCCGAGCCACAGAGAATACTGGCAGAGAGCAAATTATAACAAAAAAAATAAAAACGTCCCATTAAGTTGGGGCGTTTTTTTGATAATGGCGTAAATACGCTTATTGACAAAAAACAGGCTGTTTTTGCAGCCTGTTTGGAATGTCTAAAAAGTATCAGATCAACAGGCGACCTCAGGTCGCCAATACATTTTGTATGCAGTAAATTACTTGTCTTTGTATTGCTCAACATTGTTTTCTATCTTGTCAACAGAGTTTCTTTCTGTTATGTCAACACGATAGTTGTACTGAGCGTTCTTTGTGACAGTGTTTTCCGTGAAGTATTCAAGCCCACCGTCTTTGTCGAAAAAGTAGGTTGTGGAAAAGCCCTTTGTGCCTATCTCCTCAGCGTCCTTTCCCAGCTTTGAAACGTCATAAACATACGTCACAGTAACAGAGCCGTCATCACCGATAATGTCAGAAACAGACTCAACAGCTTTCGGTGCAAACATCAGCATACCCTCGTCAGCTTGTGGGTGCTTTGCCTTTCTTGTGTACTTTGAAAAGTCCTTGTCGCCCTTTACCAAATGTGAGTATTCTCCGTTATCATAGGTGTAGCTCTCGATTCCGTTGTTATACTGAGCGTATTCCTTTCCACCGTTCTTGCCGTAGTAAGAATAGGTCAGCACATCCTTTTCGTCATACTTGAAAGTGAACTCCTGCTCAATATCACCAGTGTCCTCGTTGGTTATAACGACTTTTGCGGAGTCAAGCGCCGCATAGTCCTCCCTTGCCTGATAAACCAGCGTGTCATGCTTTAGCTCAGGCGTACCGCAGGAAGTGCATAAAAGGCAGACAGCCACTGTTAAAGCTACTGCTGCTGTTTTTAGAAATTTCATTTTAAAATTTACTCTCCTTAAAGCCCCTTGCAGGTCTTTGAGAACACTATAAGCGCCGCAGCAATGGTGAATATCTGCGAGATAGTTGCATGGACCATAAGACCTATATTGAATTTTATCACATACAGGTCTATAGCAAAGCTTTCAACGCCTACATTTTTTCCCCATGCAAGCCAGCCCACATAATCCTTGCCCTCACAGACGTAAGCTATGAACGCACCAAGTATTATTCCTGCCAGCATGAAAAATATAAACGCAAAAGTCTTTTTGAAATTTTTCATGACTGAATATCCTCTGTTTTATGTATCGGTATCTATTTTCTTCTTGACGGAGATTTTCTCTTGTTGTCAATGACTTTTTTCAGATCAGAAAATCTCTCCTCGCTTGACGCCTTGAACTTGCTGAGCATATCCTCAAAATCAGCGTTTCCTGAATTGCTGTCAGCATTGTATACCGGAGGCGGATTTTTAGCAAAATCCTGTGGCGCTCTGTCTCTGTTGTGATCCCTGTTATAGTCGTTCCTAGGTCTGCCCTGAGAATTGCCTCCCTGACGGTTGAAATTTCTCTGACCACCGTTAGGTCTGCCCTCTCTGCCACCCTGGTGACCGTTCTCTCTTGGCTTTCTCTGTGGCGCAGGCTGAGCCTTCTTGATAGAAAGCGATATCTTTCCGTCGTCGCCTAAATTAAGCACCTTTACCTTGACGGTCTGACCCTCGGTAAGATGATCCTTTATCTCGTTTACGAATGTGTTCGCAACCTCCGAGATGTGGACCATTCCTGTCGTATCCTTGTCAAGCTCCACAAATGCTCCGAATTTTGTGATACCTGTTACTTTTCCTTCATAAATTTTTCCTACTTCAAGCTGCATTTGATCTTTGTGTCCTCTCTGCAATAAAAATTCTGCTATATGAACGGTCAAAAGACCGTGTTTGCCTTAGTCGCTGTTGTTTACAATATAAAATCTGCGCTCATTAGGATAAGCATAGCCCAGCTTTTCAATAGCTATCTTCTCCATATACTCCGCCTCGTCGTCAGAACTGAGCAGCCTTGTGTATTCATCATTGAGCTGCTTGGCGGCGGTTATCTTTTTATTTATAGCGTCTGACTCTTTCCTGAGCTGTGCTATCTGCGCCTGCTGTGAGATGATAGTCACTCCCGAATAAACAACAAGAGCGGCAACAGCAAAAATAGTCAGAAGCTTAACAAATCTTGATCTTTTCGGCTTTGGATTTTTTTTAGCAGCGTCCTTTTCAGCGTCAGCCGTTTCGGACGTTTTATTTTTAAAACCTAGCATTGTGTACTCCTTTTTTGATTACAAAACCGACCTTTCCATAAGCAATACCCCAATAACTGTCATGAGGCGTTACCTATACTCTTTTCTATTATACACTAATCAAAAGAGAGTTTTCAAGTGCTTTTAGAAGTTTTTTTTCGCAGAGAGGAAATTTTGCACTTTTTCACAAAACAGTCCCTGAAACCGTCTGCTCTTTTGGTAATAAATTTAACCACAGGCGAAAACGTTTTAGCAAACAGTTTTCTGATGATCGAAAAAAGGCTCCTCAGCACAGATACAACAGCGTTCCTACAGTAAGATGTTCTATCACAGAGCCTGCTAGCATACCCACTAAAACAAACCCTCTTATAGCCCCCATCAGCCCGGTGCAAAATGTGAAAAGTGCAAAGCCGTAAAGAAATGTGTAAATGATATCCTCAAAAAATGTGAGTATCTTCCCATGTGGCAAAGCCGCCCTGAATACCCTGAAAATATCATATAAAAGCCCCAGCCCGCAGCCCAGAACCACAGACAGCAGAAAAAGCTCCCTTTCAAGCTCTAGCCCCAGTTGCATTTCTTCCATTTTCTTTCCCCTTTCTCAAACCCTTTGCTTAAAAACCGCTTGAATATGCAATTCCCCACTTGTAGGGGCGAACAGCGTTCGCCCGTTGGCTGACCGCTATTTGTTATCTGCCTATCCGTATTTTGCCGAAAGCTCCGCAAACAGGCGGGCGACCTCAGCCCCTACATATGTTATCTGAATATCTTCCCTATCGCCGAGAGCTTTTTCTTTCTGTCCTTTTCTCCATAGACCAAAGCCCAGATATCTCCCTCCACGGAAACATCTCCCGACTCAACGCTTATTTCGTTTATGTGCAGGTCTTTGCCCTTTATCGTCAGCTCTCCAAGCTGTGTGAAAAGCCTTATCTCATCCTCGTCAAAGCTGTCAACGTCCGTCACGCCCGAAAGCTGTAAACGCTGTCTGTTTTCAAGAATGGCATTGTGCCTGCCCTGAGTATCATTCATAAAAGCACCCCCTGATATTTTTCTTATCTATGTATATTCGCTCAGTGTAAAAATATTTCTGTGAAAACGTTTTATATCCTTGACAAAAACGCCTTGAAAAGCTAAAATAAACATATGCAAAAAAATCATAGTATCGAAAGGATATAAAAAAAATGGCAGAGAATAAAAAGCTTATAACAGCAGACAACAGCTTTCTTACTTATATGGGCAGAATAGACTTTTCCGACAAAACACGCCCTGAGTTTTATTACGCAGGCTCAAATGTAAAAATGACTTTCACAGGCACAAGCGTATCCGCCGTGATAAAAAACCATAAGTATTTCAACATTCAGGAGCTTGGCTTTGTTATAGACGGCAAAGAGGGCAAGGTGACTTTCGATAAAAATGACGAGGATATCACCCTTGATATCGCTTGTGACCTTGAAAAAGGCACTCATACCGTCACCCTTTTTAAAAGGCAGGACGCTTCCCATTACTTTGAGTTCGTGGGCTTTGAAATAGACCCCGACGGAGAAGTTCTCGAAAATTCCCCTCTCCCTGCAAGAAAAATAGAATGCTATGGCGACTCTGTTTCTGCAGGCGCAGTGTGCGAGGCAGTTGACTTTGTTGCAAGCTGTGACCCTGAGGATCATCAGGGAGTTTACGATAACGCATGGCATAGCTATGCAATGATAACAGCAAGAAACCTTGGCGCACAGATCCATAATATCGCACAGGGCGGTATCGCAATTTTCGACAACACCGGCTATTATCATGCCCCGAATTATATCGGCATGGAGTCAGTCTATGACAAGCTTTGCTACTTCCCGGAGCGCAAAGGGCGTAACGCCTTGGGATTTTGACCTTTATACACCTGACGTTGTGCTTTTTGCAGTGGGTCAGAACGATCCGCATAACGAGGGCCACGAGGATTTCGATATCACCGACCCCGATTACAGAGCAAAGTGGAAAAATGCCTACAAGAGCATTATCCTTGACATTAGAGGTAAGTATCCAAACGCAACATTCGTGCTTCTGCTGACAGTTCTCTGCCACGGTGAGGAGTGGGATAAAGCCGTTGACGAGATAGCAAACGAGCTTAATGACGAGAAGATAACACATTTCATGTTCACAAGAACAGGCAAGGCGACCCCCGGTCACCCAAGACTTCCTGAGCAGTATGAAATGGCGGAGGAGCTTACAGCTTATCTCTCAAACATGGGCGATAAAATTTGGGGTTAAAGTCTAAAAAAACATATCGGGCGAACAGTATTCCCCCACAGACTTTCAAAACATCTGTAGGGGCGAACACTGTTCGCCCGTTTTTTATGCCTGTTTTATCGGCTTTTTTTGTCGTTCTCAGCTTAGACCCTGCTGTTCTGCCGCCTGCCTGTCAAGTTCCATGCGGTAAGCAGAAAGTATCTCTCCCTCTATCTCATTGCGAAGCTCGCTGTCGATGGGGTGAACGATATCACGGAAAACCCCGTTGTCGTCACGGCGGCTGGGCATAGCCACAAAAAGTCGCTCCTCCCCTTGCACTATCTTGATATCATGTACCGCAAAACTGCCGTCAAAGGTCAGGCTCACAACGGCTCTGAGCTTACCCTCGTTTATAAATCTTCTGAATTTTACCTCTGTTATAGTCATTTTCATGCGTCCTTTCTTGTGATGTAATGCCTGTAGTAATATTTTTGCCTCTTTTTTTGAAAAATAATCAAAAAAGGGGTTTATTTTTTTTTAGAAATGTTATATAATAAAATAAACATACATTCTGAATTATCTATTATTCTAAGGAGTATTACAAAGATGATAACAAATGAGATCTTGAAAAATATAAAGCACGTTCATTTTATCGGTATAGGCGGCTCTGGTATGTACCCTCTGGTGCAGATATTCCATTCAAAGGGATATTTCATCACAGGCTCAGACAATAACGAAACCGAAACTCTTGAGGCCGTAAGAAAGCTTGGTATAGAAGTTTTCCTCGGTCAGAGAGCCGAGAATATCAAGGGTGCAGACCTTATAATCTATACCGCCGCAATAATGGCAGATAACCCTGAGCTTATCGCCGCAAAGGCAAGCGGTGCGATCTGCTGTGAAAGAGCCGAGATACTTGGACTTGTCACAAGCTGGTATACGAACGCTCTTTGCGTTTCAGGCACTCATGGAAAGACCACAACTTCTTCCATGCTCACACAGATATTTGTTCAGGAGGGTACTGACCTTTCCTGCGTTATAGGCGGAAAGCTCCCAAGCATAGGCGGCTCAGGCAAGGCAGGCTCATCACAAACTATGGTCTGTGAATCCTGTGAGTTCGAGGATCATTTTCTCAGACTTTTCCCTGACGTTTCAATTATTCTGAACGTTGACGCAGACCACCTTGAGTATTTCAAGAATATCGAAAATATCATAAAGTCTTTCCATAAGTTCGCAACCATGGCTTCAAAAGCCGTTATCTATAATGGCGATGACGCAAATACCCTTAAAGCCGTTGAGGGCGTTGATAAGGAAATGATATCTTTCGGCTGGGATAAGAAAAACGATTATTCTGCTGTTATAAAGTCCAAAAAAGGCTTGCAGACACGCTTTGAGCTTTATCATAAGGGCGAGTTTGTCAGAGAGCTTACTATCCATGTTCCTGGCGACCATAACGTCATGAACGCCCTTGCAGCCATCGCTGCCGCAAGATATTCAGGCGTTTCATGGGAGGGTATCGAAAAGGGACTCGATACTTTCTTCGGTGCAATAAGACGTTTCGAGAAGATAGCCGAGGTCAAGGGCGTTACTATCGTTGACGATTACGCTCACCACCCAAAGGAGATCGAGTGTACACTGAAAGCCGCAAAGGGTCTTGATTTCAACAGAGTGTGGGCAGTTTTCCAGCCTTTCACCTATTCAAGAACAAAGATACTCATGAACGATTTTGTGAAAGCGCTTTCTATTGCAGATATTGCCGTTGTAACGGATATCATGGGAAGCCGTGAGAAAAATACCGACGGTGTTTATGCTGAACAGCTTGCAGAGAAGATACCAAATGCAGTTTGGTTCAAGACCGACCACGAGCTTGTTGACAAGCAGACTGCACAGCAGAAGGAATATAACTTCTCACAGTGTATCGACTATATAAAGAAAAACTGCAAGGAGGGCGACCTTGTTATAACTCTTGGCTGCGGAGATGTCTATAAGCTTGCAAAAAGGCTTGCAAAAGAGCTTTAGGTTTAGAAGATAAAGATTTATTGATATAACAGAAAGGACGGAGCTATGAGAAAAGTAACCGAGAACGAGAAAATGGTATTCGAGTTCATAAAGGATCGCATAGAAGAGGGCTATCCGCCCACAGTTAGGGAGATTTGTGCAGAGTTTGGCTTTAAGTCTACCTCAACAGCCCATAGATATATAAATAATCTCACCGCAAAAGGTCTTCTTGAAAAGGGAAATAACCAGAACAGAGCCATAAGGCTCACAGGCGGCAACGGCATGAAGATCCCCCTTGTGGGAACTGTCACCGCAGGTATCCCTATCACTGCCATTGAGGAGATAACAGACTATATAAGCTTCCAGCCTGCAAGGCATTACAGCAATCCGCTTTTTGCACTAAAGGTAAGGGGAGAGTCCATGATAAACGCCGCTATCCTTGACGGAGATATGGTAGTTATAGAGCAGACCCCATATGCAGAAAACGGCGATATTGTCTGCGCACTTGTTGACAACGAGTCAGCTACCATAAAGACTTTCTATAAAGAGGACGGCCATTACAGACTGCAGCCTGAAAATGATACCATGGATCCTATCATTGTTGACGAGGTAAAAATATTAGGAAAAGTCGTTGGCGTTGTAAGATATCTGTAAATATAGATAAAGAAGATTTGTAGGGGCGAACAGCGTTCGCCCGTGTCATTAAAGAAAACAGGCGGATAGTCCAACATAGATATAGAAAAAAACTTCGACAAACAAAACAGTTCTAAGTGTGTAAAGGATTGGTAATAATGAGCAGACATTGTACATTCTGCGGTTCTAAGCTGGAGGACGGAGCTAAGATATGCACCAACTGCGGAAAAATGGTACCTATCGCCTCATCGACCCAAAGACGTGGCGAGCAGGAGTTTATAGATCGTTCAAGGATACAGGGCATACCGAAGCGTGTTTACGAACACCCGAAAAGAGCCGAAGCAGAGGAAAGAATGCGCCGAGAGCAGGAAGCTCGCAGGGTAAAGCGTGTAAGAGAGACAGACCGAAACAGAGAAATGAGTGCGGCAGACTATAGGCGCACCCCAACTGAACATTCAAGCAGCGGCAAAGAAAATTATGGTAAGGGTAAAAAGATACTAAAGACTCTGCTTAAGATCACAGTGGTAATACTGGTGATATATTTTGTGATCGCCTTTGTGAGAATATTCAGCGTAAGACATTCCACCTACGATTTCGATACCGAAATGAAATTAGCAAGCGAAAATTACGGTGAAGCCGTTGACGCATATTTCAAAGACGGCAGGTGGAAATATAACATCTTTAAAAATCAGGTGTCCTATGAGGGAACTTCCGAAAGTGGCGACGATTATGTTATGATATTCGGCAAGAATGACGGTCAGACTGTCGTAAGGCAAATGACAAAGAACAGCAAGGAGGTCGCTTCTGACAGCATAATGAACGATGTCATGGGAATGTTCATGTTCGAGAAAAAGGTCACAGGATAAAAAAATAAGCGCATAATTATGTAGTTATTTGTAGTGGCGAACAGTGTTCGCCCGCATTTTGACACGCATTATAAAACGAAACGGACGAAGTAAAAAAGCTTCGTCCGTTTATTGTTTTGTAGGGGATCGGCTCTGCATTGCAGAAATGCGACGTCCCACTTTTTTTGTTGTTTGTGTTTTTTAACAGCCTAATTTACACTATTGTCACGCTTTTCATCAAACATTCTGTAATACTGCACAGTTTCATATTCGTTCAGCGTGTCCTTGTATTTGTCAGCCACATCATTTATAGAATACCATTCTCCGTCAGCCGTCTTGTAGCCGTAAGAGCTTATTATCGGAATGTCACAGCGTATCTTGTCAAGCTCCTGCTGATATCTCGACTTTGGGAGTCCAGCCGCTTCCATGACCTTGTTTGAAAGATAGTTAAGGCTTATATCGTCTATTTTCTCCGCATCAACGCCCTTGTTGCTCCAAATAAGGAAAGGTGTCTGACGCAGTCTTGAGTAATCCTCCGTTGAAAGTAAAGCCACGTCCTTGCCATAGAGATGCTCTGTAAAGCTTAAAATGTGTGGATAATGGTCGCCGAACATTACGATTATGACCTCTTCCTGCTTGTGTCGGAAATAGTTTATAAGCTCTCCCAAGGCTTTGTCAGATTGATAGATAAGATTTAGATATTCCTGTGCCGCAGGGTCGTTGTAGTCCTCAAAGGTTATCTCATGAGGAACAGCCTCCGGATGATCGTACGGCGCATGGTTCTGCATGGTCGCTGTCCATACAAAATAAGGAGTACCTGCGTGTCTTTCATATTGCTCTTCAATATATCTGAAAATCGTTTCATCTGTGATATTTCCGTTGAAATATTGGATCCCGCTCATTCTGTCCTGACAATTGTATATCCTGTCTTTGAATTGAAGCTGTTCATAGGCGTTGCCTATATCCCATAGTCCCTCAGAGCAAGGCGAGATAGCCTGCGTTGTGTAGCCAAGCTCGTTTAGCCAGCTTACAAGACCGTTTTGTTTGTCGTTGAGATATTGGGTGAATACCGCACTTCCCGACGGCAAAAAGCCAAGAGTGTTGCCGGTAAGAAATTCATACTCAGAGTTGCAGGAATAACCGCCATATGCCGAAACGGAAACATATCCGCTTATGCTTTCCTCCTGCAATTTGTGATAGTTGGGCAGATAGTCTTTGTTAGTCTTGAACTGAGCGATATGCTCAAAGTCTGCAAAGGATTCATTCATGATAGCAATGATAGCAGGCTTTTTGTCAGCCTTTTGTACCTCATACTGAGTTATGATATCCTCCGCCTTTTGAGTGGAGTAGCCATCAGGCTTCGTCACACGGTCAAACATTCCGTCAAAGCAGAACATAAGGTCATAGCCTACGCACCTGTATGTGTCTGCATTTTCTGCACCTGAAAAGTTCAGCCTGATGTATCTGTTCCTTATACCAAGGTCATAGGCAAACCTGCCACCATATACGAATAGGAAACACCCTGCGATAACGGCCACACCCGATATTATCCTGCTGCGTATTTTTATCTTCCTTACTTTTGTCGTCACCGTTACAGCGATAATAAGAATAAGATCACAAAGCACAAATATTACATTGCTGTCTAAAAACAGTGAGTACATTCCGTTTATCTCACTGGCTGACTTTATGTTGGCAAGGTCGGCAAATTGAACAGGATTCCCTCTGAACTCGGTGACATAATACTGTGCCAAAGCATATATGGCAAATATGACGTTCACTCCGCAAAACCAGGCGTGTGGCTTCGGGAATATCACTGCACCTATAAGATATAAAAGCCAGCAGAGCAATATTCCAAGGAGAATGTAAAGCACATTGCTCTTTGGAAAATATGACCCCATTACAAAGTCCGGAAGAAAATAAGAATTTAGTCCAAGCATAAAAGCCGCCGTGAAAGGGTCGATGTAGCCTTTTGTTTCGCTCTTTTTCAGCTTCTTTTGAATTGAGAAAAATTCCGCAATAATAAATATCAGTGCCAGCTCAACAGCGCAAGCCCCTATAAGCGCATAATTTCGCTCTTTCGGCAGGAAGTTGTCTTTGTCCATGTATATGCCCAACAAAGCACAGATGACTCCTACCAGTATAACTGCCGCTATGGCACTTATAAATCGTAATGTTTGCATTCCGTCAGGCGACGCAAACCATGCTCCTATTTTTTTCAGCAAGCCTTTTTTCTCCTTTGCCTGCTGTGTTTGAATGTTTTGTTGTTCTTCCATTACAATATACTCTTTTCTGTTGATTTACACGCATTTTACAATGCCTATTCATTATAGCATAGCTATTAGCAAATTACAACAGCTAAAATCAACAAATATTGTCCTGCTTGATGTCAGGTGTTCACAATTAATTTACCCCATGCTTCAAAGAGTGTGTAAATTGCTCTTGAAAAAGGGACGGCAACGTGTTATAATATTTATGTATTTCAAAAAACATAAGGAAAAGAGGTAAATATATGTCACATGAGAAGATACTGGTGCTTGACTTTGGCGGACAGTACAATCAGCTTATCGCAAGACGTGTGAGAGATCACCACGTTTATGCAGAGATAAAAAGCTTTGAAACTCCACTTGAAGAAATAAAAGCAGCAGGCTATAAGGGCATAATCTTCACAGGCGGACCAAACTCCGTTTATGATATGACTTCCCCGCATTATGACAAGGCTATACTTGACCTTGGCATACCAGTCCTCGGCATCTGCTACGGCTGTCAGCTTATTTCATGGATGAGCGGTGGAAAGGTAGAAAGCTGTAAAAAGAGCGAGTACGGCAAGATAGAGATAACAGTCTCCGCAGAGAGCAAGCTTTTCAAGGACGTTCCTGATAAGAATATCGTATGGATGAGCCATACCGACTATGTCAGCGAAGCACCTGAAGGCTTTGTTATCACTTCCCATTCAGATGATTGCCCATGTGCGTCAATGGAGAATGCAGAGAAGAAGATATATGCCGTTCAGTTCCACCCTGAGGTAACTCACAGTGAGTATGGTAACGTCATTTTGAAAAACTTCCTTTACGAAGTCTGCGGCTGTAAAGGCGATTGGGTAATGGATAACTTTATCGAGAACACAGTTGCAAAGCTTAAAGAGCAGATAGGCGATAAGAAAGTAGTTTTGGGACTTTCAGGCGGAGTTGATTCTTCAGTTGCCGCAGGACTTATCAGCCGTGCAGTGGGCAAACAGCTCACCTGCGTGTTCGTAGATCAGGGCCTTATGAGAAAAGACGAGGGCGACTTTGTTGAGGAAACTTTCACAAGACTTTTCGATATGAGATTTGTAAGAGTAAACTGTCAGAAGCAGTTTCTTGAAAAGCTCAAGGGCATAACAGATCCAGAGGAAAAGAGAAAGACTATCGGAACAGAGTTCTATAAGGTATTCTGGGATAAGATCAGAGAAGAGGCAGACGGCGGATTTTTCGCACAGGGTACTATTTACCCTGACCGAATCGAAAGCGGAAAGGGCGACGCTGCCACAATAAAAACTCACCACAATCAGGTGAAAATGCCTGAGGACATCAACTTTGACGGCGTTATAGAGCCATTGGGCGATCTTTTCAAAGACGAGGTAAGAAAAGTCGGCGAAAAGCTCGGCATACCAAAGGAGCTTGTATGGCGTCAGCCGTTCCCAGGCCCAGGACTTGGTGTAAGAATAATCGGTGAGATAACAGAGGATAAGATAAAGGTGTTGCAGGAAGCAGACGCCGTTTTCCGTGACGAGATCAAGAAAAGCGGAATAGAAAGCAGCCTGAGCCAGTTCTTTGCAGTTCTCCCGAACGTCCAGACAGTAGGCGTAATGGGCGACCACAGAACCTATGACCACCTTATAGCTATCAGAGCCGTAACAACAGACGACTTCATGACAGCCGATTGGGCAAAGATACCATACGATGTTCTTGCAAGAATATCCAACAGGATAACAAATGAAGTAGACCATGTAAACAGAGTAGTTTACGATATAACCTCAAAGCCACCGGGAACGGTGGAGTGGGAATAATATAGATATTGCCTGAAAAGATAAGAGCTATCTGATTCGATTTGCGAATCGGATAGCTCTTTTTATGTGTCAATAGTATAGCATACAGCTTTATGCAATTTAACGCCTAAATATTCTCGCACAAACCTTTGAGAGTATTGTAAGCCTTGTCAAGATCAGTTGACTTGGGAACAATTACAGTGATACCAAAACAATCGTCCCATTGGAAAATCAGCCCAAGCTCATCATTGTCTACTTTGTATTGCATTGAGTCGGATATCGCCCTGATCTTGCCGTGAACCATATCTCGGTATGCTTTTAAAAGCACAACAAATTCGTCAGGCTCACCAGGATAATCACAAAATATGAATATCCACCTTTCTTTATCAGGCCAACGAACTTCATACATAAGACCACTTCCTATTTATGATGACTTTACTACATTATAGCATATTGTTCAAAGCGGGTCAATAGCTGTTTCCTCACATAATAAAAAATACTTTGTCAGTTAATAAAGCAGAAATAGTCCCATCTTCACATTATTCAAATAATTTTACAAAATTACAAATACCCCCTTGACACTTCCCCCGTTCTGCACTATAATACTACACAAGAGAGCTTTTTCAGCGTTTTCAATAAGACAAAATGGGCATAATAAAGCCTAGAAAATAAGCTTTTTTGTGAGATGTGCCGCAAAAGTGTTATGTTATTTGTTAAAGTGTAGACAAACGGCGCATAATATGATATAATGTAGGGTGAGAAATGAGCGGTTTAAAACAGGCGGTCAGAAACACCGCCAAGATCATAATGTTTAAAGGAGTCTATCCCCTTTGCTATAAAGTGTCAAGCCTTAGACCTTTGAGAAAAAACAAGGTCATCTTTGCCGAGATAAGAAGCGGTACGCTGACGGATAGCTTCCGCTATATCTATGAGGAGATAAAGACCAGAGGACTTGATCCGCAGGTCTATTACGTCCATAATAATAAGGGCGGAATGGGCTATCTGCTGAGATATCTGAAGCTTACTTGGCTAATGGGAAACGTGGGTTGCGTTTTGCTTAACGATACCTGTAATCTGTTCGGCGCTTTTAAGTTCAGAAAAGACACAAAGGTCATTCAAACATGGCATCCTGCGGAGCATTCAAAAAGTGGGGAGAAAGTATCACCGACCTCTCTTTCGGCGAGTCGCTGGAAGAATTGAGAAAGTTCCCTGCCCATACAAGCTATACACTTTGTACCGTCAGCAGTAAAGAGTGCATATGGGCTTTCAAGGAAGCTTTCGGCTTTGACCTTGATAATAATAGCGTGCAGGCAATAGGCGTATCTCGTACCGACTTTTTCTTTAAAGAGGAAAATCGTGTGAAAGCCTTTGAAAATCTCTATAAAAATTGCCCGAACGCACAGTATAAAAAAGTCCTGCTCTATGCCCCGACCTATCGTGGGGACGCTGATAAGGCTTATATCCCCGAAAAGCTGGATATAAAAGCCCTTAAAGAGAATTTCGGCAGCGAGTGGGTGCTTCTTGTAAAAAGACACGGATTTGTTAAAAAGGAGTGGGATATCCCCGAGGATTGTCAGGACTTCGCCTTTGACATAACAGAACATATGCCTATCGAGGACCTTCTTTTTACTGCCGATATGTGCATAACCGATTATTCTTCGCTTATTTTTGAATATTCGCTCTTTGAAAGACCTATGATATTCTACGCTTTTGACCTTGACCAGTTCTATGACTATAGAGGCTTTTATTATCCCTATGACTATAGCTTTCTCCCGGGACCAATAGTTAAGACCAATGAGGAGCTTATAAACGCCATAAAGCAGGGAAAAGCCGACCCTACTGTCATTTCTGATTTCAGAGAAAGATTTATGGGCGCTTGCGATGGCCGTTCTACCGAAAGGATAGCCGATTATATTATGTCACAAAACAGCGAATACTAATTTATGTAGGGGTGAACAGCGTTTGCCCGTTGACTGCCGAAACTTTATCGGCGTATCACAATGATTTATTTGTCAGATACATTATTATAATATAAATATCAGTAAGGAGTTTGTCTATGATTTACGGTGCAATGCTCGCAGGGGGATCAGGTACAAGAGTTAAAAGCTCAAAAATACCAAAGCAGTTTATCGAAATCGGAGGTAAGCCGATCATAATCTATACCCTTGAAAATATGCTCAAGGTCAAGAGATTTGATTATATCTATATCGCCGTCCATAAGGACTATGAGGACTATATGAACGAGCAGGTGAAAAAGAATATTCCTGAAAGCGAAAAGGTAAGGATAATTCTCGGCGGCAAGGAAAGAATGGATACTATAAATAATGTCACCACCGCTATCACAAATGATAACGGAATTCATGATGACGATGTTATCGTTATCCACGATGCCGTAAGACCTTTTGTTACAGAGAAGATACTCAACGATTCCATAGATTGTGCCGCAGAATACGGTGCTTGCGTCTGCGGACTTCCATGTGCAGATACTATCCTCCATTCAAAGGGAGGAGAGTATGTTGAAGACATCCCTGTCAGAAGCGAGCTTTACAGCGGACAAGCTCCCGACAGCTTCCGCCTTGCCCACTTTATCCAAATGCAGGATAATCTCACTGAGGAGCAGAAAAAAGTCATCACAGGCACTTCGCAGATATGCACAATGAATAACCAGCCTATCCACCTTATAGAGGGCGACGCTATTAATTTCAAGATAACAACAGACAGCGACCTGCTTATTGTCAGAACGCTGCTTGGCGGTAAATAGAAAGGACTTTTTTTATGAAAAGCTTAATAAACATACCCGAAAAGATGAAAGCACTTGTACTTTATGGCGTGGGCGACCTGAGAGTAACTGAGGTAGACGTGCCAAAGCTTGAAAAAGGCACCGTATTGCTGAAAATAAAGGCGTGCGGAATTTGTTCAAGCGATATGCCAAGATGCTTTGTAACAGGAACTTACCACTTCCCGACCATACCTGGTCATGAGTTTTCAGGTCAGATAGTTGCAGTTGGCGATGACGTTGACGAAAGCCTTCTCGGCAAACGTTCCTGCGTATTCCCTATGCTCCCTTGCAAGCATTGTAAAGCCTGCAAAATGGAGGAATATGCACAATGCTCAGGCTATAGCTATTTCGGTTCAAGACAGGACGGCGCATGGGCTGAGTACCTCGTTGTTCCAGTATGGAACTTAGTTCCGTTCGACGATACCCTAGATTATAAAACTGCAGCGCTCTGCGAGCCTGCCGCTGTTTCAATGCACGCTGTAAATATCGGTGACATCAAAGAGGGTCAGAACGTTGTTATCATAGGCACAGGTACAATAGGCTTTATGATAGCCCTCTTTGCAAAAGAGAGAACAAAGACCGGTAAGGTGGTTATCGCAGGTCGTTCAAAGAATAAGCTTGAGTATGCAAAGAAGCTGGGCTTTGACGTTGTTGATACAAGCGTTGACGATCTCCCTGCACAGGTGAAGAAGATAATAGGTATCGACGGAGCAGACGTAACATTTGAAGCTGTCGGCTCAAACGAAGCTATCGCTTCCGCTATCGAGTCAACAGGCGCTCTTGGCAGTATTGTTCTCGTTGGCAACCCGTCAACAGACCTTATCCTGCCTAAGAATATCTATTGGTCAATACTGAGAAAGCAGATAACAGTCAAAGGCTCATGGAACTCCAGTTATAACAGCAGAGTGAACGATTGGAAGAAAGCCCTTGAAGTTTTCGAGCATAGCGACGTAAACTTTGCTGATCTTATCACACATACATTCACAATAGAGGAGAACGAAAAGGCATTCTCCGCTATCAGAAACACAGGCGAGTTCACCTTAAAGGTAATGTTCACATTTGACGATTAAACAGTCTGCCGTTTGTAAATTTGAGTAAAAATTTTGTAGTCGCTTTTCAAGACCTGAAATGAAAGTTGAGGGAAGCTTTAAAAGCGGCGGAAAGTAAGGAATAGTTTTAAATGGATAATATGACTCCCGAATTTGAAGAGATATACGGGAACAGAAGAAAGACTATTGAGAGATTAAAAGAGAGAAACAAAAAATTCGCAGAGCTTACAAGAGTAGAGTTCAAGAGAGTTATCCTCCATATCGAGGGCGAGCTTGTGGGCTTTGAAAAAGACGAGCTTGAAAACTTGTCAGCAAGATTTGTCACACATGATAGAACTTGTATGTTCCCTGCCCAGCATTTTGAAGTAAGCGGAACTCATTTTCATCTGACAGTGAATATAATGTCCGCCAATAACGAAGCTCCTATCGCCACAGGCGACTATGACCTTAAAATATTCACAAAGTATAAGGGCATGAATAAACCGCAGATATCAACAGATACAGTGGATTATGTCCTCAGTGGCAGTACGCTTCTCAAGCTCACCTATGATAACGATGGCAGATGCCTGTCAAAACAGGTGCTTACGAACGAGTATCCTTGTATCATATCCGATAAAGTGGAAACTATAGAGGACGATACAAAGGCGAACCCTATGAACTTCAAGCTCAGACGAGGCGCAGAAAACCTTTTCTATGCCGAGTCTGCAAGCGATATGGATACACTCGAATATAAGCTTGCCGTCACCTATAAAGAGCCTAAGCCTTCCCAGACCTTGCCAAAGCGTATTGAGAAGAAGCTTCAAAACCGTAAGAAGCTTATCATAAGAGATGTTTACGGCTTAAAGATATGGTGCTTTAAAAAGGCTTTCTCGTTCTTTAAGCATTTTGCTAAGAAAAACGGGGATATTATCCTCTTTGCCAGCGGTTCGAGAGCCGAGATAGGCGGAAACGAAAAGGTCATCTATGACCGCATGATAGAAAGAGGACTTGACAGCAAGTATAAGTTCAGATTTGACTTCAAAGCAAGTATCACTGTCAATAGGTCGATACCTGCCATGATAAGGTTCGTCTACTATCTTGCAACCTCCGATATCATTCTTATAGATGATTATTATCCTGACATCTACCTTGTGGATTATCCTAAGAACGTCAAGGTGCTTCAGGTTTGGCACGCCTGCGGAGCGTTCAAGTCATTGGGCTTTGAAAGACTGGGAAAGCCGGGCGCACCTCCGTTCAATACAAGGGTGCATAAGTGCTATACCCACGTTCCTGTAAGCTCCTATCATTCTGCGCTCCACCATGCAGAGGGCTTCGCTATCGACGAAAAGAAGTTCTATCCGGTGGGTATCCCAAGAACTGATATCTTCTTTGATGACGAATATAAAGCCAAAACAAGAGAGCAGATGCTGGAAGTTTTCCCTGAGTGCAAAACTGCAAAAACAGTTTATATGTATGCGCCGACCTTCAGAGGAAACAACGCAAATAATGCTCATTTCCCATTTGATAAGCTTGACCTTACAGCATGGGGCAAATTTCTTGATGAAACGGACTCAGTCCTTATCGTAAAGCTCCACCCGTTTGTAAAAAGGCGTATCGAAATACCTGACGAGTATGCTCACAGAATACTTGACGCCTCCGACTACAGAGAGGTAAATGATATCCTATTTATAGTTGACGTGCTTATCACAGACTACAGCTCTATCATATATGAGATGTCACTGCTTAAAAAGCCAATGCTTTTCTTTGCTTTCGACCAAAAGTATTATGAAGCAACAAGAGATTTCTATGAGCCGTATGAGGAGCTTGTTCCTGGTAAGATCGTCCACGATTTTGACGAGCTTATGACCGCTCTCAGAGATAAAGATTACGAGTTTGAGAAAATGGAGGGCTTCATAAAGAAGAACTTCAAATATACAGACGGCAAGTCCACCGACAGAGTAATAGACCAGCTTATCATGGGCATAGAGCCTGAAGATAATAGCAGAAGATAAAAAAGATGAATAGAAACAGGAGGATCAGTATGGACAATGGTATGATATCAGTCTCAATGATGTGCGTCCATCTGGGACAGATAAAGGAATATCTTGACGCTTTTAAGCGCAACAATATCGAATATCTCCATATAGACGTAATGGACGGCTCATTTGTGCCGAATTTCACACTTTATCCTGATTATGTAAAACAGCTCCGTGATTTGACGGATATCCCATTTGATTTTCATTTCATGATAGAAAAGCCTGAGGAAAGGCTCCAGTGGTTTGATATCAGAGAGGGCGACTATGCGGCAGTGCATTATGAAAGCACGAAGCATATCGCAAAGTGCCTGCAATATCTCCGTTCTATCGGTGCAAAGCCTATTTTGGCTATCAATCCCGGCACACCTATCTGCGTGGTAGAGGAAGCCGTAGACTTCATAGACGGTGTGCTTGTCATGACAGTAAACCCCGGCTTTGCAGGACAGAAGCTCGTGCCTAACACGGTGGATAAGGCAAGACGTCTTAGAAAGTGGCTTGACGAAAACGGCCACGAGGACATCATCATAGAAACTGACGGCAATATGTCAAACGAGAACTGCCGCAAGCTTTACGAAGCAGGTGCAAGAATGTTTGTTGCAGGAACATCGAGCCTTGTTAAGCCGCAGGTAGATGGTATAGACGAAAGGATAGCCGAAAACCGCAAAAATATTTGTCCTATGGAATAAAAAAATTGAAAAATGCAACCGCTCTGTATACATTGTGCAGGGCGGTTTTTACATTGTTTATGAGAATACGAAAAAGCGGTGCAGAGTTTCCACTCCGACACCGCTTTGCTTATATCTTTACTTTATTTTTCTCTATAAAGTCCACATTCACTATCATGGGAATATATAACTCCCACCGCCTGCAAAAACGAATATATTATCACGCTTCCCACGAACTTCATCCCACGCTTTTTCAAGTCTGCAGAGATCATATCGGACCATTCGTTGGTAGTTTTATCGCACTCATACAATATTTCTCCGTCAGTAAACCTGCAAAGATAATCATAAAAGCTCCCATGCTCCTTCACAATATCCCGAAATATTCTTGCATTAGAAATACTCGCCCTAATTTTCAGCTTATTTCGCACAATAGAACTGTCAGAGCAAAGCTCTGCTATCTTCTCTTCGTCATATCCACAGACCTTATCAAGGTCAAATTCATCATAAGCTCTGCGGAAATTCTCACGCTTGTTCAGTATGCACTCCCACGAAAGCCCAGCCTGAAAAGACTCCAGCACAAGCATCTCAAACAAATAGTTGTCATCAGTCCTGAGAACGCCCCATTCCTTGTCATGATATTCCACATACTTTGGATTTTTCAGGTCGCACCATTTGCACCTGTTCATATCTCGATACCCTCCAGCCTCAACAACGCCGCCTTGTTTCCTATTCCGCCACTGTAGCCTGTGAGCCTGCCTTTTGCACCCACTACCCTGTGGCATGGTACTATTATGCTTATGGGATTTGCACCCACCGCACCGCCTACAGCCTGTGCAGACATCTTCTCTTTCCCAAGCCGCAAAGCTGCCTGTGCCGCTACCTCACCATAGGTCATGACCTTTCCGTATGGTATCGTGGTCATTATCTCCGTGACGATCCTGCGAAACTCCGTCTGTCCGCCAAGCTTGTATCTCGGCGTAAAATCAGGTGTTTCTCCGCTGAAATATGCCTTAAGCCAACTGCAAGTTTCTTTAAATACAGGCAGAAACTTCTCTTCACAGCCCTCTGTCACGCTCGCACCCTTTGAGCCTTGAAACCATAACCCGGTGAGATATTCCCCCTCACCGCTCATTATTATGTCATCAAAGCCGTCAGGTGTAGCGTATGCCCATTTGCAGGTCATATAAGCTTCGTACCCTCGTTGTCAATGTGAAATTCCTTTACCTGCCAGCCTTTAAGCCCTGCATTGTCAAGAGAAAATTTCATCTTGCCTGCGAAATATTGATTGCTCTCATCTACAATAGCCATGATAGTTGGACCTGCACCGCTTATGTATGCCGCATATGCACCATGAGTGTACGCAATGTCAAAAACGTCCTTGCAGTGGGGTATAAGCGCCATTCTGTAAGGCTGGTGAAGCCTGTCATCAACTGCCGTTTTCAGATTTTCAAACTTGCCCGTAAGAAGCGAAGCCGAGAAAAGCGCCGCACGGGAAAGGTTGTAAACTGCGTCCTTGTGTGAAACTTCCTTAGGCAGACAAGCCCTCGCTTCCTCAGTTTTCAGCTCAAAATCAGGTATTATCGCCACGAATTTCAGCTTTGTGAAAACCTCCTGCTTTACCCAGTGTACCTTTCTTCCGTCAAATACCGCCGTCACAATTCCGCCAAGAAGTGCAGGCGCAGTGTTGTCAGGGTGACCCTCTATCTGTGCCGCAAGGTCAACAAGATCGTCCTTTGTGAGGGGATCCCCGAGCATTTTGTTCGCTCCCACAAGTCCTGCGATTATGCAGGCAGAGGACGAGCCAAGTCCCCTCGCCATAGGAATATTGCTTGTCTGTATGAGCTTTAGTCCCTCCAGCTTTTTTCCGCATACCGCAAAAAGGTCTTTTGCAGAAATGTAAATGAGGTTTCTCTCGTCCGTAGGAATGTCAAGTCCGTCCGCAGCCGTAATGTCTATCTTGTCGCACTCCTCCATTTCAATGTAGTTGTAGTAAGTGAGCGCAAGACCCAGTGCGTCAAAACCGGCGCCAAGGTTAGCAGACGTGGCAGGTATCTGTATTTTTATCATGGTGAAAACTCCTTTATATGTAAAAATGTACGAATAAGCGCAGTTAAAATTGCATTTTACATCAATTGACAATTAGTCAATGTTATGCTATCCTTTAGTTAAAGAAAGGGGGGCGAGCAAATGAATAGAAAAATAATTATCGCTCTGTGTGCGTTGTGTCTGTGTGTATTTTGCTCGTGCAGTAAAAGCAAAGAACAAAACAATTCGTCACAAAAAACGTCCGAAACAACAGCAGTGACCACTGCATCAACAACTGGCACTACTCAAACGACCTCAGAGCTTGTGGCAGATACTCCGCTTCCATATATGTATTATAGTGGCAAAACATATACCTCACTGAACAAAGCTGAAGAAACTCTTATGTCAACAGACGATAAGATAACCGAAAGGCTGGACGGCTATGAGTTCGTAGGAAACACCCACGAATTTTTTAACGTCGGTGAGATGAAGTCAGATTTTGATGTGACTTCACTGCCTGATAACGCCAAGGTCTATCATGACCCTGACAAAGCAGATGACGGTGACCCGTTTATAATTGCCTTTGAAGAAAACGGACAAACCACCCTCTATTATATGAATTTGCTCAATGAATAACATACTGTAAAAAACGCAATTGATTTCTTTGAGGGGGACTTATTATGAAAAAGAAAACAGCAGTTATTATTCTGGCATTTCTGACAGTATGTCTTTGCTCGTGTTCAAAAAGCAAAAATGATAGCGGAATAGACTCCGAATATGTTAAAACAGAGAGTGTTGTAACTGAGGAGAGCACAGAGGAAACAACAGAGGTCAGAGGAGCTGATATGTGTCCATTGTATATGTATTATGAGGGCGATCTGTATATCCCTGCGGTCAATCCTGAAGACAGACTGATCTTTGATACAGCCGAGTTAAAAGACTATAAGTATGTCGGAAAAACAACACAATGCAGTGATTGCAGTGGCTTAACAGAGAATTTTAGGGTCACCATTCTTCGTGATAATGCAAAGGTCTATTATGATCAGAATGAACCTTTGGACGGCAAGCCTTTTGCTCTGATGTCTATTAATGAGAACGGCACTGTTTGGATAGCATATCTCAAACTAAATGATCGTGATTAAATATGTAAAGCGCGGAGTTTTGATCCGCCGCTTCTTGTTTTTTATCAGTATATCCTTATCTTGCTTGCGATCTCAGCGGAGTGTGAAAGGATAGTCAGGTTAGCGTCAATGTCAGCCTCTTTCATGTTCGGCGTGATAAACGCAAGCTCGTTCTCTGTCCTGCCTGAACGCTCTATATACATAAGCTTTCCGAACATCTCAGAAATAGAGGACTTGAGAGCCTCAGCATTTTCAGCCTTTATGCGAACATACATTGAAACGTCCATATCCTTGTATGGTGCAACAAATCCCTTGTCATCACAATCTTCCCATGTAAGAGCAAGCACTCTGTGATGATGCTTCAGACAATCGATAATGTCGCCTACTACCGCTGAAGCTGTAGGAAGCTTGCCTGCACCCTGTCCGTAGAACATTACGTCGCCAACGCCGTCGCCTGTTACGCTGATAGCATTGTATACATCGTCAACAGACGCAAGAAGATTTGACTTTGGCACAAGTCTAGGACAAACGATAGCGCTGACTCTGCCGTCATCAAGCTTCTTTACAGAACCTATAAGCTTTATAACATAGCCTGCGTTTGCAGCATATTCAACATCATCAAGTGTGATCTTTGTTATGCCTGAGCAGTGTACCATTTCAGGATAAATGTGCTTGCCGTATGCAAGTGAGCCAAGTATGCAGATCTTTCTGCAAGCGTCCTCGCCCTCAACGTCAGCCGTAGGGTCAGCCTCAGCATAACCAAGCTTCTGAGCCATTTTCAGCGCATCGTCAAATGACATCTGCTCTTTTATCATCTTTGTAAGAATGAAGTTTGTTGTGCCGTTGAGTATACCTGATATCTGAAGTATCTCGTTTCCTGCCAGACACTTGTTAAGCGGTCTGATGATAGGTATACCGCCGCCAACGCTTGCCTCGAAAAGATAGTTGCAGTTGTGTTCCCTTGCTATTTTAAGAAGCTCTGCACCCTTTTCCGCAACTAGCGCCTTGTTTGATGTAACAACGCTCTTGCCGTGTTCAAGAAGCTTCTTTGTGTAGTCATAAGCGAAAGTCGTTCCGCCTACTACCTCGGCTACTACTTCTACCTCGGCATCATTGAGAATGATGTTGAAGTCCTTTATCATTTTGTCTGCAAATGGAGAATCAGGGAAATCCCTCAGATCAAGAATGTACTTGATGTCACATTCCTTGCCGACCTTTTTTGAGATAGATTCACGGTTTTTCATAAAAAGCTCTACCGTACCAGAGCCTACAACGCCATAACCGATAACTGCTACTTTACACATAAAAAATCCTCATTCCTAATAAATTATATATTGTTAAAATCTTATTTTACCCTTACTCTCCCGATATTATCTTGACTTCCACAACGCCGTGAACTTTAGAAAGCTCCTCTGTCAGCACGTTGGTGCTAAGTGCGTCATGCTCAAATCTTACCGAGAATGTCACCGTCGCCACTGAGTCGATAGGGATATTCTGGTTTATGGTCAGAATATTCGTGTTCAGCTCGTAAAGCCGTGATATAATGGAGGAAAGCACTCCCTTTTCATCTCTCAGTATGCAGTATACCGAAACGATGTTGTTTGTGAGCTGTTCTTCATAATTGAATACGGAGTCCTTGTATTTGTAGTATGCGCTCCTCGATATCCCCACCTTACGGCAGGCTTCCGATGAAGTGGAAACTTCGCCCCTTGCCTCATGCGCTTTGCGGCAAGCACCTTTAGCACAATGTCAGGAAGCACCTCAGAACTTACGATAACAAGTTTGTTTTGCCCATTCTCCAATTTTAGTCCACCTCCAAAGTACAGATGTGTGCGTGATAAATACAAGTTTACCACTTTTGTCCCCTTTTGTCAAGTGACCTGACCGCAGATATTCAACTAATTTTTCAAATTCAGGGTAAAATAAAATGTGTATTCTGACTAAAATCATTACACATAGAGCAATTTGTCCAAAGAAAAGTCATATAGATAGTGCAAAGTATATAAATAGTATGGCTTTGTACCCCTTCAAACTTGCTATTTAAGACAAAAAGGTGTACAATTAATGTTATGAAACTATCCTGCCTGAAAGGGGAGAATAATATGGATATGATAGCAGAAATACTGCAAACAGATAAAGCCGCTGCAGGCAAGCTTGAAAAAGCAGATATGGAAAGCGGCGAACTGCTGGAGCGCACAGTGAAAGAAGCGCAGGAGCTGAAGGAAAACGCCCTGAAAGAAGCCGAAGCCTATAAAACGCAGAAAGCCAAAGAGGTCACAGAGCGTATAAATACCGAAAGCGAAAAGATAACTTCCGCACAGAACGAGAAAACAACGGTTCTCGATAAAATATTTGAAGAAAAACATACTCAGTGGGAGAATGAGATATTTGATAATATTATCTCTCCGAAGTAGAGCAAAAATTCTCCGTGAAAGGGGCTGAAAAAATATGCTTGACAGTTGGTCTGCCAACGGAACAGTGGCGAAAATAAAATATATCCACGGCAGAATGTTTACTAAAGAGAACTATCATGAAATGCTCATGCGAAGAACAGTCCCCGAAGCCGCAGACTATCTTGCACATTCAGCCAGATATAAAGACGCTTTCCGTGACGTTGACCCTAATACCGTCCATAGAGGTTTTGTGGAGGCGCTTCTCCAAAGAGAGAATTTCAATACCTATATGCGCCTGTGCAGATTTCAGGAGCTTGATAAACTGCCTTTTTATGACTTCCTTATAAAAAGCAAGGAGATAGAATGTATTCTGTCCATGATAAACAATATAAATTCAGGGCTTGATAATTCTTACCTTAACGACCTTCCCGGCTATGTCATAAAACATTCAAAGGTGAGCCTTCTTGAAATGAGCCGAGCCGAGAACTATGAACAGCTTCTTAAAATACTAAGAAATACACCGTATTATAAGATACTGGTGAAAATACCGCCTTTGGAGGACGGCTCAGCGGATTATACCGAGTGCGAGCTAAGGCTGAGAACAGCCTATTATACCGAGCTTTTAAATACCGCAAAGCATGATTTTTCCGAAATGCAAAGCAAACAGCTCTCAGAAATGATAAGCCGGGAGATAGATTGCCTTAACATAATAAACGCCTACCGTATGAAAGCCTTTTTTGGCTACTCCTCCGAGGAGATAAAAAAACGGCAGATAAGAATAAAAACAGGCACAGGCTCAGTTAAAAGACTTGATAAGTATTATGAGCTTGAAAGCTCCGAAGATATGCTCGAATGGGTGAAAAGATCAAAGTATTCAAAGGGTTGCAAACAGACCTCTGAATATATCGAAAGTATAGTCCGAAGTTCACAGTTTTGCTATCTTTCCCATATCCTCGCCCAAAGCACCGCCGCACCGGTTTCACTCTATGCCTTTATGAAACTGTGCAGTACGGAAGCCTTGAACATCGTGCATATAATCGAAGCGATAAGATATAATGCCGACCCCTCGGCAGTTGAAAAGGATCTTATCATCACCGCCTGAGCGGTAAATTCTCAGGAAAGGAGATAATGTGATTGGCTATAGAAAAAATGTCCCTTGTGAATATAGCAGGTCTTATGGACGAGCTTGACGCCACCTTGAAAAGGTGCTGTGAAAGCGGCTGTTTTCATATCGAGCCTGCGGGCAATTCTCCTGACAGCGCAATGAAGCCCCTCAGCGAGAAAAACGAGTATGACCGACCTCTGAAAGAGCTTGCCCAGCTTTCAGCACAGCTTGGTATAACTCTAAAGGAAACTGATTTTATCGATTGTGACCTGTCAGCTCCGCAGGATTTTAACTCCCTGTTTGAAAAGTATAATACCCCTTTCAGCGAGCTTAATACAAAGCGTCTGGAGCTTACTCAGCGTATCTCAGAGCTTGGAGGGGCGGTCAGACAAATAGACCACCTGAAAGGTATGCACAGCGACTTTCAGCAGCTTTTCTCAATGAAGTATGTTTCCGTCCGTATCGGAAAGCTGCCTGTGGATAACCTGCCGAAGCTTGACTATTATAACGAGAATTTCTTCTTTGTCCCATTTGAAACGGGAAAAAGCTTCTGCTGGGGAATGTATTTCGTCCCTGAACGTGATAAACAGCGTGTTGATGATATCTTCCACTCAATGTATTTTGAAAGGATACGGATACCGTCCTATGTATCAGGCGACGCAGACGAAGCCTTGGAAAAGCTAAAACAAACTATAGACGCAGATACAGTTGAGAACGCAAAGATAAACGAGCAGATAAACGAGCTTGCCGCAAAAGCAGAGCCTGAACTGCAAAAAGCTTTTTCAAACTAAGGTTTATCCACGATACCTTTGACCTGCGGCGAAATGCCGCCGCACTAAACGATAAGTTTTATCTTAAAGGCTTTATCCCCGAAAAGGAAAAAAACCGCTTTGATAAGCTCTTCGAGGATATGCGTTCAGTGTCAGTGGTCTATCTCCCACCTGACGCAGACGCCTCATGTGAGCCGCCTACAGTGCTTAAAAACAACTTTTTGACCCGACCTTTCACAATGCTTGTGGAAATGTATGGTCTGCCTGAGTATAAAGGCTATAACCCGACAGCCTCGTGGCAATAACCTATACTCTGCTTTTCGGCATAATGTTCGGCGACTTGGGACAAGGACTTCTTATCGTTCTAGGCGGACTTGCCTTGAAGAAAAAGCTGGGAGCAAAAATAAGCGGTCTTGTCACACGCCTTGGCATATCAAGTATGATATTCGGCACTCTCTATGGCTCGTTCTTCGGTTATGAAGAGCTTTTAGACCCTGTGTTTGAGAATATAGGACTTGACTTCCTGCCCCTAAAGGTTTTCAAGCAAACGAACTTTATCCTTATAACTGCCGTTGCCATAGGCGTGGCACTTATTGTTATCTCAATGATACTCAATATCTATATCGGCTTTAAAAATAAGGATTACGAAAAAGCCATTTTCGGATGTAACGGCATTGCAGGACTTGTGTTCTACAGTTCCGTGGCGGCAGGACTTGTGGGAACGCTCATGTTCGATGTAAAAGTCATGTCCACTCCGTTCGTCATTTTCCTTATCGTAATACCATTGGTGTGCATATTCTGCCGAACACCTTTCTCTATCGCCGTTAAATATAAACAGTGGCGTTTGTCCGAGGACGAGGAAAAAATGACCGTGGGCAACTTTATCGTTGAGAACTTCTTTGAAATGTTCGAGTTCCTGCTCAGCTATGTTTCAAATACTATGTCATTTCTCCGTGTGGGCGGATTTGTCCTCTCCCACGCAGGCATGATGCTGGTGGTAATGACCCTTATGGAAATGTGTTCCGCCGCCGCACAGCCATTCGTGCTTGTGCTTGGCAACCTGTTTGTAATGGTAATGGAGGGCATGATAGTTGCCATTCAGATAATCAGACTTGAATTTTATGAGATATTCTCCCGCTTCTATGAGGGCGGCGGAAAACCATTCGAGCCTGTTGGTGTAAAATTTACTGCACAAACAGAATGATATCAAATTTGTGGTATTGTTTTGTAGGGGCGAACATCGTTCAGTCACTCGCCGTGACGGGCATTTTACCCCGACCATTATCCATACCCGTACAATGTAATTCGTAAAATCTAAAGTAAAAATAATTTTTTGGAGGAATCAACTATGCTTATCTATTTCCTGCTCCCACTTATAGCAGTCGCACTTCTTTGTGTACCATTCATTTTCACTGCAAAGAAAATAAAGAACGGAAGATCGCCAAAGGGCGCTTTTATCGGTAATCTCTGTACATTTGCAGGCATAATGCTCTGCGCTCTTATCGTCCCTGTAGGTAATTTTGTTTCAGCCGCAAGCGAGGAGGGCGTTAAGGCCGCCCTTTCAACAGGCGCAGGCCTTGGCTACCTTGCAGCAGCCCTTGCCGTTGGACTTTCCTGCGTAGGTTCAGGCATAGCCGTTGCCGCAGGCGCACCGGCCGCTATCGGTGCAACCTCAGAAGACCCTAAGAACTTTGTAAAGGCTCTTATCTTCGTTGTTCTTGGCGAAGGTATCGCCCTCTATGGACTTCTTATCGCTATCCTTATAATCTCAAACGTAGGCACTGCATTGGGCATTTAACATGAGATTTTATCTTATCAGCGATAATATAGATACCCAAATGGGCATGAGACTTTCAGGTATCGAGGGCGTTGTGGTGCATACCTCCGAGGAGGTGTCAAACGCACTTGATAAGGCTATGGAAATGAAAGACGTGGGCGTTGTGCTTATGACAGAGCTTGCAGTCAAGCAGTGCAGAGAAAAGGTCTATAACTATAAGCTCACAAGAGAAACGCCCCTCATAGTTGAAATACCAGACCGCCATGCCACATCAAAGATATCTGATACCATTTCCCACTATCTCGCAGAAGCAGTGGGAATAAAGCTGTGATTTTGATAGGAGTTTAGTAATGGAAAATCAGACGATAAAACTTGAACGCTTCAAGCAGGCTGTCTTTGAGGACGCTGAAAAGCAGGCAAAGCTCATAACCGAAGCCGCTGATAAACAGCGAGAAAACGAGCTTGCTCAGGCGAAAATAGAAGCACAAAGCCTTGTAGATTCAAAAAAAGCCGCCGCAGATAAGACCGAGGAGGCAAGAGCCATAAGGGAAATATCTTCAAAACAGCTAGAAGCTAAAAGAAACGTGCTTTGCCATAGAGAAAAGCTTATAGACAGCGTTTTTGACAACGTAAAAAGCAGGCTTGCGACTTTCAAAGCAAGCAGAGATTATAAGTCTTGGCTAAAAGAAAAAGCCGAAAAATGCAAACAGACCTATCCCGAGCATAAGGGCGTTATCTACCTCTCACCTGAGGATATGAAATACGCCTCTGACCTTGCAGACTTTGAAGTAAAAAGCCGAGATTCCATAGAGCTTGGCGGTATGCTCATGGTCTATGAGGATATGGGTATAGCACTTGATTATACCTTTGATTCAGCATTTGAGGGGCAGCGTTCAGCCTTTACTGAAAAAGCCGAGCTAGTGCTTGGGTAATAAGGAGTTTTTTATGGATAAAATATATTCGGTAAACGGACCTGTAGTAAAGGTTGCAGATACGAAAAGCTTTGCCATGCAGGAAATGGTCTATGTGGGCAAAAAGCGTCTTATCGGCGAGGTCATAAGAGTGCAGTCCGATTTTACCACCATTCAGGTCTATGAGGGAACAACAGGGCTTATGCCTGACGAGCCTGTTACCTCAACAGGCGCACCAATGTCTGCAACCCTCGGCCCCGGTATAATAAATAACATCTTCGACGGCATAGAAAGACCTCTTAAAAAGCTTGAAGAAGTCTCAGGTGCTTTTATCGCCGACGGTGCAGACGTAAGCTCACTTGATACAGAGAAAAAGTATCCCGTTACAATGACAGTGAAAACAGGCGATAAGCTTTCCGCAGGGGATATTTATTGCACCTGCCCCGAAACACCGCTTATCACACATAAGTGTATGCTTTCCCCTCTGTCAAAAGGCGGAGAGGTCATATGGACTGCCGAAAACGGCGACTATACAATAAATGACGTTGTGGCAAAAATAAAAGCCCCTAACGGAGCAGTAGAGGAGCTTACCCTCTGTCAGAAATGGCCTATCAGAACATCAAGACCATGCAAAAACCGTCTGCCTATTACAAAGCCGTTGGTAACAGGTCAGCGTATCGTTGATACTATCCTGCCGGTTGCAAAGGGCGGAACAGCCGCTATCCCAGGTGGTTTCGGCACAGGCAAGACCATGACACAGCACCAGCTTGCAAAATGGTGTGACGCAGATATAATCGTCTATATAGGCTGCGGCGAGCGTGGAAACGAAATGACGCAGGTGCTTGAGGAGTTCTCAGAGCTTATCGACCCGAAAACACAAAGACCGCTTACCGACCGAACAGTGCTTATCGCAAATACCTCAAATATGCCTGTCGCTGCCCGTGAAGCCTCTATCTATACGGGCATAACCCTTGCCGAGTATTACCGTGATATGGGTTATCATATCGCAATTATGGCAGACTCTACCTCACGTTGGGCAGAAGCTCTCCGTGAGATATCAGGCAGACTTGAAGAAATGCCTGCCGAGGAAGGTTTTCCTGCCTATCTGCCGTCACGAATTTCTGAGTTCTATGAGCGTGCAGGCTATGTTGAAACTCTGGGCGGCAAGGAAGGCTCTGTTACTATAATCGGAGCAGTTTCGCCCCAAGGCTCTGACTTTTCCGAGCCTGTCACACAGAACACAAAGCGTTTTGTACGCTGCTTCTGGGCACTGGATAAATCTCTCGCCTATGCAAGACATTATCCTGCAATAAACTGGAACACAAGCTATTCCGAGTATGCAGAAGACCTTGCAGATTATTATAATAAAAACGTCAACGAGAACTTCATGAAAGTCAGACAGGAGATATCAAATATCCTCGTTGAAGAAAATACCCTTATGGAGATAGTTAAGCTCATGGGTACAGACGTCCTCCCTGACGATCAAAAGCTTCTTATCGAAACCGCAAGAGCCGTAAGAGTAGCTTTTTGCAGCAAAACGCCTATCATAAGGACGATACCTATGTCCCCCTTGATAAGCAGTACCGCATGATGAAGCTTATCACAGATTTCTATGCCCTTGCAAAGAAAGCACTTTCACAGGGCGTGAACGTTTATAAAATAATAGGCTGTGGCTGGATAGAAAAGCTTATCAAAGTCAAGTATGATATACCGAACGATAAAATAGAGCTTTTTGACGAATACGAAAAGAATATGAAAGCCGATATGGAGGCTTTGACAGGAGGTGCAGGAGCGTGAACGTAAAATATATCGGTCTTAGCGAAATAAACGGCCCGCTCGTTGCACTTGACCATGTAAGCGGTATTTCCTATGACGAAATGGCAGAAATAAAGCTTGACGACGGCACACGACGTCTTGCAAGAGTTGTAGAGGTGGAAAAAGACAGAGCCGTTTTGCAGGTTTTCGAGGGAACAAAAGGACTTTCCCTTGTTAATACCACCACAAGCTTTCAGGGCAAGCCTATGGAGCTTGCATTGTCTACCGAAATGCTGGGCAGGATATTCAGTGGGGCAGGCAAGCCTATCGACGGTCTGGGAGAGATCTTCCCCGAAAAGTATCGTGACATAAACGGCTCGCCCCTTAACCCTGTTTCAAGAACATATCCTCGAAACTATATAAACACAGGAATATCCTCCATAGACGCCCTTACTACCCTTATAAGAGGTCAGAAACTCCCTATCTTCTCAGGTTCGGGACTTTCCCATAATAAGCTTGCCGTGCAGATAGTAAGGCAAGCGAAAATCGCCGACGAAAACGGACAGGATTTCGCAATAGTTTTCGGAGCAATGGGCGTAAAAAACGACGTTGCCGATTATTTCAAACGCTGTTTCGAGGAAACAGGCGTTTTGCAGAGAGTTGCAATGTTTTTGAATCTTTCAAACGACCCTATCATAGAGCGTATCCTCACTCCAAGATGCGCCCTCACTTGTGCCGAATATCTTGCCTTTGAGCATGATATGCACATTCTCGTTATCCTCACAGATATGACTTCCTATGCCGAAGCCTTGCGAGAGTTCTCCTCATCAAAGGGGGAGATACCGGGAAGAAAAGGCTATCCGGGCTATCTCTATTCCGACCTTGCCTCTATCTATGAAAGAGCAGGCATTGTAAAGGGTGCAAAAGGCTCTGTTACGCAGATACCGATACTCACCATGCCAAATGACGATATCACCCACCCTGTCCCTGACCTTACAGGCTATATAACCGAGGGGCAGATTGTTCTCGACAGAAACCTCGACCAAACAGGCGTTTATCCTGCTGTTTCTATCCTGCCGAGCCTTTCAAGACTTATGAAAGACGGCATAGGCGAGGGCTATACAAGGGAAGACCACCAAATGGTGTCGAACCAGCTTTTTGCAGCCTATGCAAAGGTGCAGGACGCAAGAAGCCTTGCCTCCGTTATCGGTGAGGAGGAGCTTTCCGATACCGATAAAGCCTATCTTAAATTTGGCACGCTTTTTGAAAAGCATTTTATCGACCAAGGCTTTGACGTGAACCGTTCCATAGATGAAACTCTCGACCTGGGCTGGAGCTTGCTCTCCACCCTGCCGAAATCAGAGCTTGACCGAGTTGACGAAGAACATCTGGAGCATTATTACAGTGCCGAAAAAGCTAAGGCACTTTTTGCAGAGGACTAAAATTATAATGGGACACATTTGTGCCACACAAATAATTATGTAGGGGCGGTCACTCGCCGTGACGGGCATTTTACGCTACACTTTTTGTTAATGCGACATATTTGCACCGCATAAAACAATTATGATAAAAAATCGGGTAAACGATGTTCGCCCCTGCTTGATTTTCAGACCATACTAGATTTTTTAATGATACAGTGATATAATAGAAACCTGCTAAGAAAAATCAATAGGCAAAATGAACAAAGTTGAGAAAAGAAGCAAAGGAAAAAACGATATAGCAAAGCTGACGTTTGAAGGAAGTATTCAAACGCCCG
>NZ_QTYG01000080.1:0-7416 GCF_003462045.1 Ruminococcus sp. AM31-15AC
ACAATTAAAATCAGATTGATAAAAATTTATCATATATGCTGCCTGGAAAGAGATTAATAAATATAAGATAAAAACTAAACAAAAATAAAACAGTTGTGAAAATAACGAAAAAGTGCTTGACATTTAGAAAATCTGTAGTATAATATAGACATAACAGAGATACATAGAAAGCACGGAGATGTAAAGGTAATTTTACACAATAAGGCTGTTGAAAAATCGATGTATACTCTGAAGCTAGACTTAATACCATATTTTAAAATAAAAGGAGATATGACTTATGAAACTTGATAACTTTGTAGCATCCAGCGACATCTATGATGTTTATGAATCTGATGGAATGGCAGTCAGGATCTATAAGAAGCCTGAATACAAGGAAAAGTGTCTGTATGCAGCTCTTACACACGCAAGAGTTGAAACAACACTTGGCAATTCCTTTATAAAGATGCCTGTTCTTCACGAGGTTTCCGTTATCGACGGCAAATGGGCTATTACAATGGACTTTATAAAGGGTAAGACTCTTCAGCAACTTATGGACGAAAATCCAGACAAGAAAGACACATATCTTAACCAGTTTATCGACATTCAGTGCGAGATACACGCTCAGTATATGCCACTTCTTTCAAAGCTTAAAGATAAGATGGCAAGACAGATCAAGACTCTTGGTCAGATCGACGAGATAAAGAAGTATGAGCTTCTCACAAGGCTTGATTCAATGCCAAAGCACATCAAGCTTTGCCATGGTAACTTTGAGCCAAAGAACGTTATCATCAATGACGAAGGTACTTATGTTATCAATTGGGGCTCTGCTAGACAAGGCAATGCTTCTGCTGACGTTGCAAGAACATACCTGCTGTTCTGCCTTAACAATCCTGATCTTGCTGAGGCTTATCTTGATAAGTATTGCGTAAAGAGCGGAACATCTAAGCAGTATGTACAGGCTTGGTTGCCGATCGTTGCAGCAGCACAGCTCATTAAGGGCAAACCAGAGGAGAAGGATCTGCTCATGAAGTGGATCGACGTTGTAGATTACGATTAGTCTTTTCGTCAGGTTGTAACAAATTTGTAACCTCTTATTGTGCAAATAGCTAAAAAATGATTTATCCCGATTATGAGTTTCGTCATAATCGGGATATTTTGTTACAATTCTTTATAATCCCTTTACAGAGTAATTTTCATGTGATATAATGTGAAACTGTTGAAATATGACATAATGATTTAGGACTACAGAGGTTATTCGGAGGATCAATATGAAAAAGCTAATGATAGCTGTTGCTATAGTTTGCACTATGTTTGCTTTCCCGGCTTGTGGAAAAAAATGCCGATAATAAAACAGAAAATAATGTTAATCTTACAAATAATGACGTAACGACAGCTCAGACAGAGGTTTCTGATGAAGTGCCAGACGAAACTACTTCACTCCCTGACAGAAGCACTCTTGAAAAGATACCAGATGAGGCTGTTGATTCGTTTAATCAGGTCGTAGATGTCTGCAAGGAGATATACCCTTTGGCTGAAAAAACAAAAAGGCTTTATGGCTATACAGGCACTAAGACTGTGAACAAAAAGAATTGTTACATATTTGTTATATATGATAAAAATGACGATGTGTTGACAAAGGTGGCAACTGTCGCTGCCGAGGTCGCATCAGATAAGCTTTACGTTCTTGATGATGAAACAGGAAGTGCTGAAAAAATCAATACCGAGGATGTTAAAACTCAATCTACAGAGTCATGGGCAGATCAAGTAACTGAGTCTTTTGCTGAATACTATCAGAGCAAAGAGGTTAACGACCATCTTGCTGCAGTTGTTGAAACAGCCGCGGTTAAAACAGTTCGCTAATACTTTATATAAAAAAATCACACCAGAGAATTTATCCTCTGGTGTGATTTTTTATTCGATCTCTTCGCTATTGTCAGCATCAGTGCTTGTGATGATATTTGTTGCATATGTAAGTGTAAGCAGGCTGTCACCTAAATGGACATTTTCCACAACTATGTTTCATAGTCGATGCTAAGATCATAATGTGAAAAATTCCAGAACGCTTTCAGACCAAGATTTACAAGCTGGTCTGCAATAGCCTGAGTGTTTGCCTTCGGTATACAAAGCACAGCTACAACAGGGGAGTTTGCTTCGCAAAAGCTTTCTATTTCATTAGTGTGACGAATCGGTATGTTTCCTACCACTTCACCAGTGAGCTTAGGGTTTATATCAAATATGCCAATGAGATTGCAACCCCTTGTTTCAAAGTTAATATGTGTGGCGATAGCTTTACCAAGGTTTCCTGCACCGATAAGTATGGTCTTGAAATGCTTGTCTACTCCCAGTATCTTGCCTATTTCCATTCTAAGCTCGTCAACGTGATAGCCATATCCCTGCTGACCGAATCCGCCAAAGCAGTTAAGGTCTTGCCTTATTTGTGAAGCCGTGAGCTTCATTCTCTCAGAAAGCTCCCTTGAAGATATTCTTTCAAGTCCTTCTTTTTGAAGCTCACCTAAAAATCTATAATAACGTGGCAGTCGTTTTATTACTGATGCGGATATCGAACCGTCTTTAGACATATATTTACACTTTCCTTTACTAATAAACATGATTGATAAATAAATAACAATATCACATAATATAATAGCACTAATCTTTTCTTTTGTCAAGGACTTGTAAACTCTATGCGGTCTTAAAAAAGCAGCCTCGTTTTACAGAAGCTGCCTTATGTACATTAATTTTATTCTAGATCTTTTTTCTTTACAGAAGCAACACAGAAGTCGATACGTTCTTCATCATCTTCTTCATTTCCTGAACCTGTGAGAGGAACTCCTTTTGTTGGATCGATCCCGTCAACGGCTGTAACAAGTCCTGTACCCTCGCCAATAGAAGCACCCGGTACTCTGAACTTTGTAATGTCGATAGGCTCGATAGAGGTCTCAACAGGCTTTTCAAGCTGTGGTATCCACTCGTATGGTACACGATAAGCTCTGTAGATCATGTTGCTTTTGAATGTTCCAGCAAAATTCTTGAAATAAGGGTTTACAAATTCCCAAACTATTTCATGGTCAGGTGTGACCTCAAGAAGATGTCCATCTGAACCTTCCGTAATAAGAGTGTTTCCGTTCGGAAGTCGCTGTGCAGAGCTGATGTATGAGCTATAGAACTTAGAAGCGTCAGTAAAAAGCAGATTTCCTGCTTCAAGGGGAGTGTACTGCCATGTTATTTCAAGTGTAACAGGATTGAATTGAAGTACTCTTGAGTAATCTCTGTGTGCATTGTTCACGCCTGTGAGGGAAGCAGGGTTAGGTGTGCCGTAGCCACCCTCGCCACCGTTATCGAATACCAACAGGTCGCCCTCTCCAGGAAGTCCCTTTGGTATCATGTGCAGGTGGTGCTGACCAATTATCCAGCCAAGCTTCTTTGTGGCTTCGCTTTCGTTGAAGTTAGGACCTACACGCCATACTATCTTACCTGTTGATTTCTCGATAATTCCGAGTATGTTTGAGTTTCTTGCGTCAAATATGATATTGTCCGGGTGGAAGCGTTTGTCGCCTGTGTCATACCACTTATTTTCGCCAAGGGTAGAGAAGTTGTTTATGTGCATCCAATCTCCACCTGCCTCACCGTGAAGACCAGGGTTTCTGAATAATGCGTTCTTTGCGGCCTCGTCAAAGCCAAGCTCATCAAAGTGGTCGCTTGCACGCCAGCTCCAAATTATATTGCCTTCCCAATCCACTTCGATGATCTTATCGTCGATAAGTCTTTTGTCTGAAATATCGTGGTTGTAAAGGTTCTCGTGAGTAAGGATAAGTGTATTGCCACTGTCTGTCTTTGGCTCGCCATTTGGATAATAGTAACCCACAGTGCTGCCCTCACGCTGAAAATCATGGTGCTGTCTAGCCATATAGACCGGTTCTTTACCCGGGTCGGCAACAAGTTCAGTTTTGTCGAATTTCCATACGATATGACCGTCCCAGTCTACCTGAACAAGATCAAGTTGATCCTGATATGCATATTTACCTCCTCTTGCTCCTGTTGTGCCCATTACATATCCGCCTGGGAGTATTTTGTTAGGAAATCCTCCCAGTCCAGCCCAAAGCTTTACTTCATTGCCATTCATATCTATGAGCAGAGCACCTTTAGCGGACGGGAAGATCGTATAGCCGCTGTAGGCTTTTTCTTTGTTGTATATTGTAACTCCTGTTGGATAAATGCTTGGATAACCCATGTCTGATTCCTCCTTGTTTATTTGTCTGCTTTTGTCAGGTCTGCCGTAACGTTATCTGGAAATGCTTTTTTTGCTGCATCTGTATAATAAAATTCCCTTATGTTGTAACTGTTTGGATATTTTCCATTCTCATACGCCCACTTATTTATTTCATCAAGATGAGATGCAGCTTCCTCAGAAAGTCCCAGTTTAATACTGTACTGTTCCCAGTTTGTTTTGAAGTCATCTGGTTCGATTCCATATTTCTTTGATATTTTTTCAGCCGACTCATCTAAGTTGTCATTTATGTATTTAACGCTTTCATCAAGTGCTTTAAGATAGTTCGTAAGAGTTTCAGTATTGTTCTTTGCAAAGTCGCTTGATGTTATAAGATAAGCAGATACGTTTATCCCTATATCTTTTGCAGATGCGACCTGAGTCCAGCCCTCTGCTTCATATTTTTTTATAGCTGAGCCTGTAACGATAGCGGCTGATGCCTCACCGTTATGTGCAACTGCTATCTGAGTTGATATGGAATCTGTGTTGACGTTTTTCTGCTTTGACGGGTCAAGTCCTAAATAAGTCTGAGCCTGCCAGTTGAAGTATTCTGAAACTGTTCCAATAGAAGTTATCCATCCTTCACTTTCATCTAAAGCATCAAGATTATCTTTGTATTTTGGTGCAACAAAAAGACCGCCGTTATATGAAACGCTTGAACTTAGATCTGAAAAAATCACAAGATTAGTGTTATCGAGAGTATTTCCAATTCTGTTTACAGCAGCAAAATCTGCAAGCAGTCCTGTATCTGCTGTGCCTGTTGCAATAGCGTCAACTGTGTTAATGCCGGCAGCGTATTCTGATGTTTCGAGAGATATACCATATTTCTCAAATATTCCTTGCTCCATACCGATATAGTCGGCATACTGATCTGGCTGACCTGTCATGTTCGCAACTCTCAAAACGCTAAGTTCTTTACCGTCTTTGGTAACCTTCTTTGCGGTTTTTCCGCTTGATGAACTACCGCATGATGCAAGAAGAGTTGCTGTCAATGCTGTCGATGCTATTATTGCGATTATCTTTTTTATGTTCATTTTTAAATCTCTCCTGTTAAATTAATTATTTTACGTCAAAGTGTTTAAGTTTTTTCTTGCCAATAAACTGTAGGATCCTGTCAGCAGCAAAGCCAATCACAGCAAGTGTGACGATTCCTGCAAAAGCCCAGCTTGTTTTGTAATAAAGCTTCGAGCTGTTTATAAGATAACCAAGGCCATCACTGCCGACCAGCATTTCAGCTGCCACAACACAGATAATAGCTGAGCTAAGTCCTAGTCTTATTCCAGTGTAGATATTAGATACCGCTGATGGTACAACTACCGTGAAAAAAACTCTTGCTTTTTTTGCCCCCATGCAGGAAGCTGCTTCCACGAGCTGCTTATCAGTTGAAGCCACACCTGCTATAGTGTTTACGAACATAGGGAAGAATGATGCATAGAAAATAAGTGCTACTTTTGATTCTTCGCCTACTCCGAACCACATTAGAAAGAGTGTCGTCAATGCAATAGCAGGCACAAATCTGAAAAAGCTAAGTATAGGTTCAACGAGCCAGCGTACAGGTCTGAAATTTCCTACAATAAGACCCATAGGAACAGCAAAAATTATTGAAAGTAGCCAGCCTTTTATTACTCTTCCGACGCTTGCAACAATGTCACTCCAAAGAGTTCCGTCTTTGATAAGTTCCTTCATGCTGTCGATCGTTTCCTTTGGGCTTGGAAGAAAATATTCATCATATTTCAAAGATCCTATTCCCCAAAGGGCAATTATTGCTACCCATGATATGATGCCACATTTTAGTATCTTCTGTATAGCAGAGGACTTTGTTTTATTATTTTCCATCTTTAATGTCCTCCTTATTAAATATAGTACAGCTCTGAGTCATCAAGAGCTTTGTTTACGAGAATATTTGTAGTGTTTTCATCAATAGTGTAAAGCTTCTTGATAAGTACTTTTACCTTATCACCTTTTTTCAGACGGGAAGCGTTCAGCGGATATCTGCCTGTTACTGAGATACCGTCTATGGAAGCTTTAACCTCAAAGGCGTTTCCTCTGAATGAAACTTCTTCCACAACGGCATCCTCCATTGAGCTTTCAAACTGGTGATACTCGCTGTCTTCAAATTTGTTTATCTCGATAAACTCAGGTCTGATTATAGCTGAAGTCTTGCCCTCTGCTGTTTCAAAGCCTTTGAGCTTGCTGTAGTCCTCGATAACTGCGGACTGACCGATAAACTGAGCAACAAAAGGAGTTTTAGGTTCAAGGTATATCTCAACCGGATTGCCTATCTGCTCGACTCTGCCTTTGTTTGTGATAACAATTTCGTCTGCGACCTCTATTGCTTCGTCCTGATCGTGTGTAACGAAAATGCTTGTTATGCCTATTTTATCAATAGTATCACGAAGCCATGTTCTCAGTTCTTTTCTTACCTTTGCGTCGATAGCTGCAAAAGGTTCGTCAAGTAGAAGGAGTTCAGGCTGAGGTGCTAGTGCTCTTGCAAGAGCGATACGCTGCCTTTGACCTCCGCTGAGCTGGTCAGGATAACGCTTGCCAACGTCAGGTAAGCCAACAAGTTCAAGAAGCTCAGCCACACGTTGTTTAATAAACTTCTTATCTTTTTTCTGAACCTTCAGACCATAAGCTATATTATCGTAAACTGTCATAAAAGGGAAGAGCGCATAGCTTTGAAAAACAAATCCGATACCTCTTTCATTTGATGGAAGTTTGTTGACATTTTTACCATCTATAATAATATCACCGCTATCCTGTTTTTCCAAACCTGCAAGCATACGCAGGATAGTTGTTTTACCGCTGCCGCTCGGTCCAAGCAGACCGATAAGCTTTCCCTTTTCAATACCAAAACTTACGTTATCCGAAGCTTTAAAATCGCCAAAGCTTTTATTAATGTTTTTTAATTCTATATACATAGCTGACAACTCCAATTTAGATATATTGCTGTGATAGTTCCAGTGTCAACATCGCTGCATTCGCTTATTGATCTTTGACAATTTAAGCTCCTCACTTTCAATTCATATCAAGTCGATATGATTAGTATGTTTTTATTATACATGATTTTATGGAAATGTCAATAGTTATGAATGATTTTCGTGAAATCATACATATATGATAGGAATACTTTATTATTGTTGTACATTTTATTCATAACTAACATATAT
>NZ_QTYG01000081.1:0-6938 GCF_003462045.1 Ruminococcus sp. AM31-15AC
TTGCTGTTCCGACCTTGGTGTTGTTTGAATAGGAAACTGTGTAATCTGTACCATTCTTCAAAGTTTTGCCGTTTAGCTTGACCGTTACACCAGGCTTCTTTGCCTTGCCATCATATGCGTAGGTCGAAGTGGAAAGTGTCACGCTTGCCTTTGAAATGCTAATTCTTGAAAGTGCAGGAATTTCAGCCGTTTCAAGAACTTTCTTGCAGACTGTACATTCCTTGTGCTTTGAGCCTTTAACTCCGATAGAAGCCGCCTTGTTGACTATCCAACCGCTTGATTTGTGACCTGTGGCGGGGATAGTTTCTGTGTAGAAGTCACCGCATGAGCAGGTGTATTTTAATGTGCCTGCGGTGGTGCAGGTGGCGTTGCTAAGAACTGTTTTTGTATAGCTGTGTTCATGATAATCGTCCAGCGCAAATGGTGAGAGCTTGTAAAGGGTCGGCGCTGAATTATTTGTGACATACCATTTTACCATGCCATCACTGCATACAATAGGTTGACAATCTGAAAGTCCGAAGGAGTGAGAAATGGCTTTGGTAACAGTTTTGCCGTTTGAGTCAACTGTCATTGTCTTTGTGACGGTCTTGCCTGTGGAACTGTTGTATTCTTCCCACATAACAAGGAACAGATTGTCATTTATCTTTATAAGCTGAGGGGTGCGGCAGGTCACTTTACTTGATGTGCCGTAGTTTGTGAGGGCAATGTTCTGTGTGCCGTTGAAAAGCTCGTCTGTGACGCTTATGTAAACATTTCTTGTCTTACAACTGCTTGAAACGTCTTTTGCATAGGCTATCAGACAGTTTCCGCTGCCAAGCTCAAAACCGCCTATTGAAGCGCCTGTGTAGTTGCTTTTGTTCATATCGAACTTAACAGGGATAGAAACGCTCACGGCTGTTGATTTTCCGTCAGCCTTATATTTTGTGAGAGTAATGCCGTTTACAGAAAGGTAAGAGCCGTTCATTGTGTAGTTGCTTGATTCTGAGTGGTCAACTCTGTAGATGTATTTTCCACTTTCGTCAGCTTTGATGAATTGGTTGAATGAGTGGCTAACATAGCCGTCTGTAAGATTTGAAACGTCATACATTGAGTCGGTCAGGGACATGGAGGATTCGTCAATGGTGAAAAGCATATTTGCCTGATGATTTATGCCGTCGTTGTCAGCATACATCTCATGGCAGGTGTAAACATAAAGCTTTCCGCCCGCTTCTTCCATTCTCAGTGAGCCTGCCGAGAACGGCTTTGTTGTATTGACACCTGAGATACTGCATGAATTTACCTTGCTCCAGCTCTTGGTGTATTTGACTACTCTTACAACTTCCTTGCTGTCGCTTTCGGAAGTGTTGTTCTGACCGAACACGAGATAGTTATAGTCTTTTCCCAAATAGAATCCACCAAATAGGTTAAGCTCTTTTGAAATAGTACGTTGTGAGATAAGCTTTTTGCCGTCTGCGGAATAGTTTTCTACCACAATGCCGCTTGATGTGTTTTCAAGCCTTGTGAGCGTTCCGTCGCTGTTTTGTACAAGATAAGAGTTTGTGACAGATGACCATGTGTTGTAATGGTTATCTGAAGCATTGTCTGTTGCTCGTCCGCTGAGTAAAGTTGCTGAGCCTTTTGTGTCGCTATCCATAGGCGTAACTGTCACTGTACAGCTTGCTTTTACGCTGTTGTCGGTGGTGGCGGTTATTGTGCATACGCCTGCCTTGTTTCCGTACACCTTGCCGTCTTTTGTAACAGAAGCAACAGAGTTATCACTGCTTGACCATGTGAAGCCGTAGTCTATATCGGAATTACTCTTTGCAGAAAGTTTAAGTCTGTCGCCCGTTTTGAGCGTGGCAGAAGAATTTGAAATCGTAACACTGCTAGGCATTTTCCAAGCAATATTCTCTGAGTAGAAATTGCCGTCAGTATCACGCTCTATGGCTGTCACAGTGCCGTTCGTATAATACAAAGCGAAAACAGGATAAGCTGTTTTATATGAAGCCACCTGCTTGAAATCATTGTTGAACTCCATAAGAGTGTTGTTGTTTACATACATGATAGTGCTGCCATTTTCGCCGTTGTATACAGTTCTTGTTCCAACGCTGTTGTAGAGATCATTTTTGTTTTCATGTTCCGCTCTTGAAACGCTTCCAAAGAGAGATAATGTATCACCTGTTGATGTATGAAATTTGGCAGATTCCACGATGTTTACAGTGCCGCTTGCAGAAGAAGTCCACGCAAGCTTGCCGTTGCCAAGCATTTGTGCATTGTCATAATGATAATCGTAATATTTCTGATAGAAATAGTCGATAGATTTATCAGACACGGTTAGTTTGTTATTTGAAATGTTTCCAAAGCCAAGGGCGTTCATTTTGTGAGTATAGCCCCAATAAACGTAATCAGCGTTTCTTTCAAAATAGAAGTTTCCGTTTGTGCTGTCAAAGCCTGAGAACTTTGTTATGGCAACATCGGTGCTGCAGGAGGACAGCTTGTTTCCGTTTGAGTCCAGCAGAAACAGATTATCGCCTTTTTCAGCACCACTGCTGTCTGTTACATAGTAATATATCCTGCCGTTATCGTCAACGCCAAAACAGTTGGGTAATTTAAAATACCATTGGGCGTATACTTGCTCACATTAACGCTTTTGGTCACCTTTTCCGTATCTGTGTCAAATGTCTTTATGTAATAAGAATATGACGAGCCCTTCACGCTGGAATTGTATGTGCTGGTATCTCTTTCGATATAATAGATCTTGGAGTTGTTGGCATATACATTTATAATGTCACCAAGCGTTGCTACAGTTCTCACGGAGTTGTTGGAAAAGCTATAGAATTTAATTAGCTTCTTGTAGTTTTCTACAGTATAATAGTATAGTCCGTTTTTAGTGGCAGAAACCACGTTTACGAAAACCTGATCGGAGCTGTTAAAAGTCAGAAAATCTGACGGCATTTTTACGGCGCCGTTTGCAGAATAAGCCTGAGCTGATATAGCGGTGTTCCCCAATATGCCGTTAATGCTTTCTGGAAGCGGAAGCAGTGCTGCAGAAGCTGTTATAACAAAAGCTGTAAGTCCTGCGGCGATCTTTTTAGTCAACATATTTATCCCTCTTTACTATGATCTTTACCCCGACCCTATGTGTATATTATACTACTTTTTTCCCTGATTTCAAGTAAAAAGCTCCGCCACAGCGAATGCCACGGCGGAGTTTTTAGGACTTTTAGGAGAAATTACTTGTTGCCTGTTGTCTTGTAAGCGTCGATCATCTTCTTGACCATCTGACCGCCTACAGAGCCGACCTCACGAGCTGTAAGATCGCCGTTGTAGCCCTGCTTGAGGTTTACGCCAACTTCGTTAGCTGCTTCCATCTTGAACTTGTTGAGTGTTTCTCTGCCTTCCTGAGTTGTGATACCTTTCATTTTCGTATCTCCTTTTCATTTGTTTTTCGGGTTTGCAATAATATTATATGTCTGCATGATTTGATTATAAGAGGTAATTTATAGAACGAAATGGGGCGGTTTTTGGAATGAAAAAAATTAAAAGCTAAAATTAGTATGATTTTAAACGGAGCAAAATTCAAAAAAATCATTTACATATAAATTATACTTCTTTTGGAAATTGTGTGATTTTGTATAGTTACTGTTTTCAATTGTCAAAATACCACTGGACACAGTGATTACATGCCCTGCACTGCTGCCGTATTTCAGCACATAACCGTTGAGATCAAGGGTGAAGGTGCGGTTGACCACTAATGTGGTGTAAATGGTAATGTCTGACGTCAGTTTGACTGTTCCGTATGAAGCTTCTCTGATTGCTGAAACCAGTTCCGCCGCTGTGGAAACTTCCGCCGTCCCACTCGCTGCCATATTATCCTTGGCAAATACACTTGTCGACACAATGCAAAGAACCATACAAAGGGTGAGCATGATACTGAGTATTCGTTTTTTTATTTTCCGTTACCTCTGTTTTCGTATATGTCGGCTCAATCAAGAGCGGTTATTGTAATGGTACCTCTGAAGCCACCGAGATAAGTATTGTATGCCGAATTTTCAAACCACAACTGCAATGTAATGTCTTTATTTGACGCATCATACATTCTGTTGAAATTAAAGGAATGTTGATCATTGGTATACGGTATTTTTGCCCCGTCTCTTTTTATTCGTGTAAGTTCCCTGCACAGATCGTCATCATAACCGTCTGTCATCTGAATAGAGTAATTGCCGCTGTTGTTGAATTCGTTTGAACCAACTTCGAGAGAACCGCTTAAGCAGACATTGTAAATATGTCCTTTTTTAAGTGTAATATTATTCATGTAGGATGAAATCAAGCCGCCCTTGTTTATTTTTTCGTAGACAGAAATATTGACACGACTGTTATTCAGTACTGTCCTCGGAGAGTTTGCCTCTCCGTAAAAATATCCCGAACAGCTGCCGTTCTGACCTGCATCTCCCTTGTCACCTTTTTCACCCTTGTCTCCCTTTTCGCCTTTGTCACCTTTGTCGCCCTTGTCTCCCTTTTCGCCGTCGATGCCGTCAGTACCGTCTGTTCCGGCAGCTTTTACGCCCGTATCGGTTTCTCCGATCCACCAGTTGCCGTTCTCGCCGATAAACGGGGTGTTGCCGTCCGCGCCATCGGAGCCGTTTTGTCCGTTTGTTCCGTCTTTTCCATCGGCTCCGTCCTTTCCGTTTATACCATCCTTGCCGTCAAGACCTTTCAAAACCGAAAGATCATACAGGTTCAGCCATATTTTATCGCCGACATAGCGCCACTGCAGGGTGTTTTCACTTACACGGAACTCCGGTGTCTTTCCGTTTGCTCCGTCTGCGCCTTTCTGCCCGGTGGGACCTGTGATGTCGGCTATCGCCACAAGGTCCTGCCACTCATCGCCCTCGTAACGCCACTGTATGTGGGTTTCAGCTCGCTGCACCTCTATGTTTTTGGCATTAATGCGTCAGTGCCGTTGATACCGTCTTTGCCGTTGGCTCCGTCTTTACCGCTGGCACCGTCAATTCCATCCTTGCCGTTTTTTCCATCGGCTCCGTCTTTACCGTCAACGCCGTCTTTTCCGTTTGTGCCGTTTATTCCGTTCTTGCCGTCAGAGCCGTCTTTACCGTTTTTACCGTCTGTTCCGTTTTCTCCGGCAGCGCCCCGCAGCTCGGTAAGCGTCACAAGGTCGTGCCAGTCGGCTTCGTCGCTGTGTTTCCACTGAATCACCGTGCCGTTGTTTCGCACCTCCGGCAGTGCGTCGCCTGTTTTTGCCGCCCTGCTCCATCCTATTGCAAGCACGCTGCAAAGCACCAAAAGAGCGGCGCAAAGCGCCAAAAGTGTACCTGTGAGTAGTTTTTTTCCTGTTTTCATCTTTTTTCCTCCGTTCGGAATTGTTTATCACGGCGGAGTTTTGCACCGCTGCCCACGCCGTAAATGAGCGGCGGTCGATCGGCTTATGCTTGGTTTGCTTTGTACTTATCCACAAACAGGGCGACCCCCTGTTTTAAGACCTCCATCTGGGTTTTCAGATAATATTCATCCTCAAACATCGCATAATGTACGCAGGCACGGACGAATATAAAGATCAGCGGCGTGATGACCGTATATGGAATGCCGATCTTTGGCTCCAGCCGCTTGGCGTACTCGGTATAGCGTTCGTTCACGCCCTCAAAGAATTTCTTGCCGTGCTCGATATACTTCGGGTGCGTATATATCTGATACATCAGGCGATATTTTTTTCCGTGCTTTTTTGCTGTCCAATACGGGACCTCCTTCACAAAACGGACAACATCCTCGGGGTCGGTGGGTGCCATCTCCATAAAGTCGTCCTCAACCTTTTCCATACAGTATGCCGTTGACTCAATGATCAGTTCGTCAAGGTTTTTAAAATACGAATACAAATTTGCTTTCGTGCATCCGCACGCATCGGCCAGTGCTTTAATTCCTGTGCCTGTGAGCCCGTTTTCCGCATAGCACTCGAAGCACTTTTCCATTAGTTCACGTTTCCGCTCATTGTGCTGTTGCTCAGTTGTTTTCATGTTGCTTCGCTCCTTTTATGCGTACCGACCGTTCGTTTATGATTAGTATAACACAGATTTGTAACAAAGTCAAGAATTGTTCGAAAAATGAAGAAAATAAAGTTTCAACATGATCTCATAAAAAAAGTCCTTACAGCAGAAAGAAAATAGCGGCTTACCTCAACGCTCAAAACCGTACTAATAAATATGTTCATAAGACGTATGGAAAGAGGGGATAGGCTTATTGACTTCCCATGTCCTCATATGATATAATAAATTCATATTAACACAACATTTCTGTTCAGGGGGTATATCAAATGAAAAAGCAAAATGCAGGGCTTATCGCTCTGAGTATCGTTTTTATTCTTATGGGTGGTTTCTCTACTATCTATAATCTCAGCAAGTATGTTTCAAACAGGGTTTTCATGTCAAGTGCTGAGAAAACCACAGGCTATGTGAAGTGGATAGACCATGAGTTGAAAACTTGGGGACATAACAAAAAGGCAAGCAACAAAGCTGAAACATATTACATAACTGTCGCTTTTGATGTTGGCGGCAAGGAGTACACAAGAGAGATCTTCACAGGCACGTATTATGTGAGTCAGAACGAAAAAGTGAACGTGTATTACAACACAGATAAAAATGGTGAGCCTGATAAGGTCGTGACCGATATTGATAATGATAAAAGACCGTATCTTACTTGGCCGCTGATACTTTTGCTTGGCATTGTGCTACTTGTGCTTACTAAGAAAAATATTATCTCAGTGGGGAGAAAAAGATAAAAAAGTAATCATTAAAATAGTAACCAAAAGAAACTTTGTGCAACTAAATAACAGAAAAGCAGAAACCTGCTAAGAAAAATCAATAGGCAAAATGAACAAAGTTGAGAAAAGAAGCAAAGGAAAAAACGATATAGCAAAGCTGACGTTTGAAGGAAGTATTCAAACGCCC